>NZ_RBLT01000047.1:0-17093 GCF_003989315.1 Microbacterium sp. HSID17254 | reverse complement strand
GCCGTCGGCCCCGCGGTTGGTGTCGAGCACGGCAGCGGCGGCCTCCGCAGCGGCGGCGATCCACGCGTCGTCGCCGAGCGCCGCCCCCGCCCGGGCGAGTGCCGCGATCGCGAGGCCGTTCCATCCCGTGATGACCTTGCCGTCCACGGCGGGCGGCTCCAGCGCCGCGCGCTCCGCGACGGGACGGAGGTAGTAGCCCCCCTCGCTGCGGGCCCCGTCGATCCACGATTCGGAATCCTGCGCAGCGCCGAAGCCGCCGCCCTCCTGCCGCAGCGTGCCGAGCAGGAAGCGGGCGATCCCGCGGGCGGTCTCCTCGTCGCCGGCGTCGAGCGCGACCTCGAGCAGCTGGGCGTTGTCGGTCAGCATGCGCTCGTAGTGCGGCACCGTCCAATCACGCCGGGTCGCATAGCGGAAGAACCCGCCGTCGGCGTCACGCAGATCCGAGTCCGCCATCGCCGCGAGGGCGCGTTCGGCCGCAGCCGCCGCCTCGGGTGCGGCCGCGCGGATGAGGGGCTCCTGGAGGAACCGCAGGGTCGTGGCCACCGGGAACTTCGGAGCTCCGCCGAAGCCGCCGAACTCCGCGTCCTCCCTGGCGGCGAGACCGCGGGCGGCCTCCGCGAGGGCCGTGGCGTCCGGGAGGCTCGATGCCGTGGTCTCCGCCGCCTCGGCGAGGGCCGCGGTCACCGCGTCGGCGGACTCCTCGGCCTGCGCCCGTCGCGTCGTCCACGCCTCGCGCACCGCGGCCAGCACATCGCGGAACGCGGGCATCGGCGGTCGCGCCTCGGGCGGCCAGTACGTCCCCGCGTAGAAGGCGCGTCCGGCAGGCGTGGTGAACACCGTGAGCGGCCAGCCGAGGTTCTGCGTGAATGCCGACGCGGCGGCCATGTACGCCCCGTCGACGTGCGGATGCTCCTCGCGGTCGACCTTCACCGCGACGAACCCCTCGTTGATGCGGGCGGCGGTCTCCGCGTCGGCGAACGACTCGCGCGCCATCACATGGCACCAGTGGCAGGTGGAGTAGCCGATCGAGATCAGCATCGGCACGTCCCGGCGGCGCGCCTCGGCGAAGGCCTCCTCTCCCCAGGGGTACCAGTCGACGGGGTTGTCGGCGTGGGCCCGCAGATAGGGGCTGAGGGTGTCGGCGAGACGGTTCGTCATGCTCCCACGCTACGCCGGGCGCACCGGCTCCGGACCAGGATCAGCCGACGAGCAGCTCCGCGGGGCGGGACAGGGTGTAGCCGACGAGCGGGAGGGCCCGCTCGGCCGCGAGGGCGATCCGCGCACGCAGCACGTCCGTCGCCACCTCGTAGCCGTCGAAGTCGGTCGTGCTCGCGTACACGCCAAGCGGGAGGGTGAGCGCCTGGAAGAACGCGAACAGCGGGCGCAGCTGGTGCTCGATCATGAGCGCGTGTCGCTCGCCGCCACCGGTCGCCGCGAGGAGCACCGGCGTGCCGACGAGGGCGTACTGGTCCACGAAGTCGAACAGGTGCTTGAACAGCCCCGTGAACGAGGCGCGGTACACCGGGCTGCCCACGATGAGCAGGTCGGCTGTCTCGATCGCCTGCAGCTGTGCCTCCACCTCCGGCGGGAGCTGGTCACGGGTGAGAGCACCCGCGAGCGAGGGCCCGACCTGCGTGAGCTCGATCAGCTGCGCCTCGACCGGGGCGCGCTCGGCGACCGCGGCGGTGATCGCACGGAGGAGGGCGGTGGTCTTGCTCGGCTCGTGGAGGGAGCCCGAGACGGCGACGACGCGGAGCGGAGCTGTCATGGGCTCGACGGTACCCACGCGGACGCCCCGTGTCGCGCGAAGCGACACGGGGCGTCATGTGGAACGGAGACGAGCCGCGGGCCGCGGGCTCGGGAGCAAGGCTCCGGTCAGTGCTGGCCCGGTGACGGCGTCAGTGCCGAGCCCGCGGCCGGTATGAGGGCGGGATCAGTTGACCTCGTCCGGGTGCGAGCCCACGCGGCCGGAGCCGTCGAGCGGGTCGAGCGCGTCGATCGCGGCGATCTCGGCGTCGGTCAGCTCGAAGCCGAACACGTCGAGGTTCTCGCGCAGGCGCTCCGGACGCACCGACTTCGGGAAGACGATGATGCCCTTCTGCAGGTGCCAGCGCAGGACGGCCTGTGCGGGGGTCACGCCGTGGGCGGCGGCCGCCTCCGCGATCGCCGGTGTGCCGAAGAGGTCGTACTTGCCCTGGCCGAGCGGACCCCAGGCCTCGATGCGGACGCCGTTGGCCTCGGCCCAGGCGACCTCCTCGCGGCGCTGGTACGCCGGGTGCAGCTCGATCTGGTTCACGGCCGGGACGACGCCGGTCTCCTTCACCGTGCGCTCCAGGTGCGGCACGAGGAAGTTCGAGACGCCGATGCTGCGGGTCAGGCCCGCGTCGCGCAGCTCGATGAGCTTCGCGAACGCGTGGACGTAGTCGTCCTTCGCCGGGGTGGGCCAGTGCACGAGGTAGAGGTCGACCTGCTCCAGGCCGAGCTTCTCGAGGCTCTCGCCGATGGCGGCGCGGGGCTCGTCGTCGTGGTGGCGGTCGTTCCACAGCTTCGTGGTGACGAAGAGCTCCTCACGGGGGATGCCGGAGGACGCGATGGCCGCGCCGACGCCCTCCTCGTTGCCGTAGATCGCGGCGGTGTCGATGTGGCGGTACCCGATCTCGAGAGCCTCGCTCACCGCCTTCTCGGTCTCTGCCGGCGGCACCTTGAAGACGCCGTAGCCCAGCTGGGGGATGGAGTTGCCGTCGTTCAGTTCGAGTGCAGGAATGGTCATCCCCCCAGCCTAAGACCTGTGATGACAGGTGCGCCCGTGCGGATGACGAAAAGCGTCAGCGCCGAGGCACGGCGGCCATCGCGGCGGCGCCCTTTCCGACGAGGCGTTCCAGGGGACCACGTCCGACGAACATCGCCCACAGCGTCGTGACCAGCAAGAGCCCTACGGCGGTGAGCGCCCAGAAGGCGTTGTCCGCGATGAAGCCTCCGGGGCCGGCGACGAGGACGACGGAGACGACGTGCACACTGTATGCCGTGAGCGGCATGGACCCCAGCGCGCCGAGGGGCAGCAGCGGCCAGCGCAGCGGACGGCTCAGGAGCAGGCACAGGGCGATCACCGCGAGGGCGAACCCGCCGGAGCCCAGGATCTCGGCGGTGCCGCCGCTGTGCGGGTCGACGGCGAAGACCGCGCGGACCATGGAGCCAAGCGGATCCGTCGCGGCGAGCGCCTCGGGGTAGCTCTCCCAGCCGGACGGCGGCATCACATCGTCGGGGATGAAAGACGACGACAGGCTCTCGCCGGGAAGGATCTCGATGCTCTCGCTCCCGGAGGACGCGCTCGTCGAGGAGACGATCGATTCCGTCCCGCCCAGCCCCGCGCCCGCTCCGAGGGCACCCAGACCGTAGCCGATCGCGGCGAGGACCACGCCGACGACGAGGGCGACGACGGCCGTGCGCAGCTCCTGCACCCGGAGCCGGCCCAGAGCCATGCCGCCCAGCACGAGAGCCAGCCACACGGTGATCGGATAGGTGCCGTAGAGCACGAACCCGATGCCCGCACCGAACGGCTGCAGCGCCACCGCGCTGAGCAGAGCGAGCAGCGCCGGACCGGCGAGGGCGAGGACGGCGGCGCCGAGGAGCAGCTGCCGGGGCCGCCACCGCAGCACGGGGATGACCGCGACGTAGAGCAGGCCGTAGAGGGTGAGGATCACGGCGATCGGCGTGTTGAGGAGCTCCAGGGCGAGGCCGATCACGAAGATCACCGCGCCGCGGCCCACGAGGTTGAGGCGGATGCCCGGGAGGCGCTCCCGCTCCGGCAGCACGTCGCGCCCGGTCATGAGGGCGATGGAGACGCCGGCGAGCAGCGCGAAGAGGATCGACGAGCGGCCGTGCACGAGGTCGGTCCACGTGGTCGGGTCGCCCCACTCGAACGCCTCCGTCACGCCGACGTGGGCACCGGCCATGCCGAGGATCGCCAGACCCCGCGCGACGTCGAGACCGAGGATGCGCGGCGGCCGCCCGAAATCGCGGAACCAGCGCACGGGGCGGAGAGCAGTCATCACCCGATGATCGTATGCGGCGATCGCGGCGACCCCGGTGTGCATCCCGGCATACGATGGAGGGCTATGTCCTCCCCCGTGATCTCCTACCCTCCGGAGCTGCCCGTCAGCGCGGCCAGGGACGAGATCGCCGACGCCATCCGCGACCACCAGGTCGTCATCGTCGCCGGCGCGACCGGATCGGGGAAGACCACCCAGCTCCCCAAGATCGCGCTGGAGCTGGGCCGCGAGCGCATCGCCCACACCCAGCCCCGACGGCTGGCCGCCCGCACGATCGCGGAGCGCGTGGCCGAGGAGCTGCGGGTCGAGCTCGGCACGCTCGTCGGATACAAGGTGCGCTTCACCGACAAGGTCTCCGACGAGACCCGGATCGCGCTGATGACCGACGGGATCCTCCTCAACGAGATCCACCGCGACCGGCTGCTGACGCGCTACGACACGATCATCATCGACGAGGCGCACGAGCGCTCCCTCAACGTCGACTTCCTGCTGGGCTACCTCGCCCGCATCCTCCCGGAGCGCCCGGACCTGAAGGTGATCATCACCTCCGCCACGATCGACCCGGAGAGCTTCGCGCGGCACTTCGCCGCCGCCGACGGCACCCCCGCGCCGGTCATCGAGGTGTCGGGGCGCACGTATCCCGTCGAGATCCGCTATCGCCCGCTCGTCGGCGAGGACGCGGAGCAGGACGCCGCCGGCGAGCCGGAGGACGAGGTGAGCGCGATCGTCGCGGCGCTCCGCGAGCTCGACCGGGAGGCGCCCGGCGATGTGCTCGTGTTCCTGCCGGGCGAGGCGGAGATCCGGGACGCGGCCGACGCCGTGCGGGCCGCCTACGCCAAGGATCGTTCGCCCACCGAGGTCCTCCCCCTGTTCGGCCGGCTCTCCGCCGCGGAGCAGCACCGGGTGTTCGAGCGCAGCACCGTGGCCGGCGTCCGTCGCCGGGTCGTGCTCGCGACGAACGTGGCCGAGACGAGCCTCACGGTGCCCGGCATCAAGTACGTCATCGACACCGGCACCGCGCGCATCTCCCGGTACAGCAACCGCTCGAAGGTGCAGCGGCTGCCCATCGAAGCCATCTCCCAGGCCTCGGCGAATCAGCGCTCCGGGCGCGCCGGCCGTACGAGTGACGGCATCGCCATCCGCCTGTACTCCGAGGAGGACTACGCGCGGCGTCCCGAGTTCACCGAACCCGAGATCCTGCGCACCTCCCTCGCCTCCGTCATCCTGCAGATGCTCGCGCTGGGCTTCGGCGACATCACCGCGTTCCCGTTCCTCACCCCGCCCGACTCCCGGGGTGTGAAGGCGGCGTTCGACCTGCTCACCGAGCTCGGCGCCCTCCGGCCGGCGCAGGGGCCGGACGACGGTCCCCGGCTCACCCGCATCGGGCGCGACATCGCTCGGATGCCGATGGACCCGCGGTTCGCGCGCATGCTCATCGAGGCGGGCCCTTCGACAAGCTCAAGGACCCAGCGGGGCTCAGGCCCTTCGACAGGCTCAGGGACCCAGGGGTCGGTGCTGCGGGACGTGCTCGCGATCGTGGCGGGGCTGTCCATCCAGGACGTGCGCGAGCGACCGGAGGACCGCCGCGAGGAGGCCGACCGACTGCACGCGCGCTTCGTGGACCCGACGAGCGACTTCCTCACCCTCCTGAACCTTTGGAATCACCTGCGCGAGCAGCAGCGCGAGCTCGGCTCCAGCGCGTTCCGCCGGCTGTGCCGCAGCGAGCACCTCAACTACGTGCGGGTCCGCGAGTGGTTCGACGTGCACCGCCAGCTCCGGACGCTCGTCAAGAGCCCCGACCGCGGGGCGGAGCAGAGCGGCGCGGCCGATCCGGATGCCATCCACCGCGCGCTGCTCTCCGGCCTGCTGTCGCAGATCGGCGTCCTCGACGAGCGCACGGCCCCCGCAGGGAAGGCCCATTCTCCCGCGAAGGACGCCCGCCGTCGGATCACGGAGTACCGGGGCGCGCGGGGCATCCGGTTCTCGATCTTCCCGGGGTCGGGGCTGCGCAAGAAGAGCCCCCGGGCGGTCATGGCCGCCGAGATCGTGGAGACCTCCCGCACCTTCGCCCGCACCGTCGCCGCGATCGACCCCGCCTGGGCCGAGCCCCTCGCCGGCGACCTCGCGAAGCGCCAGGTCACCGAGCCGCACTGGTCCAAGGACGCCGGAGCCGCCGTGGCGTTCGAGAAGGTCACGCTGTTCGGGATCGAGATCATCCCGCGCCGGCGCGTGCAGTTCGCCCGCATCGACCGGGCCGCCTCGCGCGAGCTCTTCGTGCGTCATGCGCTCGTCGAGGGCGAATGGGACCCGTCCCGCATCGACAAGCGGGTCAGTGCGTTCTGGCGCAGCAACGCCGAGCTCCGTCGCCGCCTGGAGAAGCTCGAGGAGCGCGAGCGGCGTCGCGACATCCTGGCCGGCGACGAGGCCGTCTTCCGCTTCTACGACGAGCGCATCCCCGCCGACGTGTTCGACGTGCGGTCGTTCGAGAAGTGGTGGCGCGAGGCGCTGACGACGACGCCGAAACTGCTCGTGATGCGCGAGAGCGACCTCATCGACGACGAGGACCGCGCCGACCAGCGCGAGTTCCCGACCCGGTGGACGCAGGGCGACCAGGTGCTCGGCCTCGCGTACCGGTTCGAGCCGGGCGCACCGGACGACGGCGTGAGCGTCGTGCTGCCTCTGCCGCTGCTCGCCCAGATCGAGGACCGCGGCTTCGACTGGCAGGTGCCCGGGCTGCGCGCCGAGCTCGTCACCGGACTGCTGCGTGCGCTGCCCAAGGCCATCCGGCGCCACGTCGTCCCCGCCGCCGACTGGGCGGAGAAGTTCGGGGCGGCGCTGGCCGACGAGGGTCCGGAGGCGCACGGCGGTCTCCCCCCGCGCACCCTCAAGGAGGCGCTCGCGCGGCTCGTGCAGCCGCTCGCGAACCAGGTGGTCACGGCCGCCGACTTCGACGACGAACGGGTGCCGGCACATCTGCGCATGAACTTCCGCGCCGTGGACGAGCGGGGACGCGTGGTCGGTTCGGGGCGCGATCTCCGGTCGCTGCAGGCTCAGCTCTCCGACCGCGCGCGCAGCAGCGTCGCCCGCTCCATCGCGCGCCCCGGGCGTGCGGAGACACCGGGACCGCGCGGAGCGGAGCGCGTGGCCGCCGCTCCGGTCGAGCAGACGGGGCTGACGGCGTGGACGTTCGGCGACCTCCCGGCGGTCATCGACACCAAGGTCGCGGGCGGCGTCGTCCGGGGGTATCCGGCGATCGTCGATGCCGGCACGAGCGTGTCGGTGCGGGTCGAGGCGACCCCCGACGCCGCGGCCGCCGCCACGCGCGACGGCGTGCTCCGTCTCGTCCTGCTCGCGGTGCCGTCGCCGTCCTCGTACGTGCAGCAGCACCTCACCAGCCAGGAGAAGCTCGCACTCGCTGCCTCGCCGTACCCGTCGGCGGCCGCGCTCATCGAGGACTGCCGGGCCGCCGTCGCCCGTCGCGTCATCGACGCGTCGACCGGAGGCGCCGACGGCCGGGACCGCGGCGTCGTGCGCACCGAAGCCGAGTTCGCCCGCGTGCGCGACGCCGTGTCGGCCGTGCTCGTCGACGAGCTCTTCGCCTGCGTCTCCCTCGTCGCCCGCATCCTCACGAAGGCGCGGGAGGTGGAGCGGGGCATCAAGGCGCAGAACGCGCTGGCGCTGCTCGGCCCGCTGAACGACATCCGCACCCAGCTCTCCGGCCTGCTCCACCCCGGCTTCGTCGCGGCCGCGGGGGTCGACCGGCTCGCCCACTTCCCCCGGTACCTCGACGGCATGATCGACCGGCTGAAGACCCTCGCGAACGAGCCGGGCAAGGACCGCGCGCGGATGACGGAGTTCGAGCGGATGGCGGTGCTGTTCGCGGACGCCGGCGGCACGATCCCCCTCGCGCCCGACGCTCCGCCCGCGATCGTCGAGGTGCGCTGGCTGCTGGAGGAGTACCGGGTCAGCGTCTTCGCCCAGCGTCTCGGCACCGCGCAGCCGGTGTCGCCGCAGCGGATCACCAAGGCGCTCGCGGGGAAGTGACCCCCGCCGGGTAGCCTGAGGACATGGCCCGCGCGATCGTCTACACCGAGTTCGGATCCCCCGCTGTCCTCCACCTCATGGAGGTGCCTGACCCCGTGCCCGTCCGCGGCGAGGCGCTGGTCCGCATCGAGGCGGCCGGCGCCAACCCCATCGACGCCAAGCTCCGCGGCGGCAAGCGCCCCTCCGCGCCGATCACCGAGCCGCGTCCGGTCGGGTTCGACGGCGCGGGAGTGATCGAGGTGCTGGGCGAGGGCGTCGACGGGTTCGAGGTCGGCGACCGCGTCGCGATCCGCGACACGCTCGGGACCTACGCCTCCGCCCTCGCGGTCGAGGCCGACAAGCTCGTGAAGCTCCCGGACGCCGTCACCGCCGCCGAGGGGGCGGCGATCGGCATCCCCGCCGGCACGGCGTATCAGTCCCTCCGCTCGCTCGCCGCGACGGCCGACGACGTGCTCCTGGTGCACGCGGGCTCAGGCGCGGTCGGCCAGGCCGCCGTGCAGTTCGCGGTCGCCTGGGGCGCGACGGTGATCGCCACCGCGAGCCCTGCCCGGCACGACCAGCTCCGCGAGCTCGGCGCGATCCCCGTGGCCTACGGCGACGGCCTGCTCGACCGCGTCCGCGCGGCGGCCCCCTCCCCCGTGACCGTGGTCCTGGACTGCGCGGGCACCGACGAGGCGATCGAGACCTCCCTCGCCCTGGTCGCGGACCGCGACCGCATCGCGACCATCGTCCGCGGTCCCGACGCGGCTGACTTCGGCATCCGGGCGTTCTCCGGCGGCTCCCCCGAGCCGCTCACGCCGCAGGAGCTGGAGTGGCGCGCAGAAGCGCTGCAGAAGACGGTCGACCTGCTGGCCGCGGGCGACTTCACCATCGAGCTGGGCCCGGAGCTGCCTCTCGCCGAGGCGGCGCGGGCCCATGAGCTCATGGAGACCGGCGCCGCCTCGGGGAAGATCATCCTCGTCCCCTGAGAGATCAGGCGGGAGCGACAGGGCGGCCGAGCGAGAGCATCAGCCGGTTCGCCCAGTTGAAGAAGGCCGCGCCGTGCACGACGTCCGCGATCTCCAGGTCGTCCAGTCCGGCCGCACGGAGGCGGGCGATGTGCGCGGCTCCGAACACGCGGGGCGTGTCGGTCAGCGCGACCGCGGCGGCGACGATCGCGTTCCAGCGCTCCCCGAGGTCCGCGTCCACGCCCTCGGCGAGGAGCGCGTCGACGTCCTCCGGCCGCTTGCCGTGATGCGCCGCGAACCGGGAGTGCACCGACGCGCAGAAGACGCAGCCGTTGCGGCGGGAGGCGGCGGTGGCCGCGAGCTCCCGCTCCGCGCGCGGGAGCCCCTCCGCGGTGTTGTAGAAGATGTCCTTGTCGACGAGGGTGCGTGCGCGGAGCACCTCGGGGTCGCGCGCGAGCAGCCGGAAGTACTCGTTCTTCGCGCGGGCGGCGTCAACGAGGCCATCGAGGTGTCGCGGGGTGAGATCCTCCTCCGCCAGCGGCGCGAGGTGCGGCGTCCAGCCGACCTCGGCGCGGGTGAAGGCGTCGGGATAGGGGGCGTCGTCGTGCCGGAGCACGGTGTCGGCGGCGGTCATGCGGCCTCCTCGTCGGTGTCGGTGTCGGCGGCGGTGTCGGTGGCTGTGGCGGTGGCGGTGAGCCCGTCGTCCTGGAGCACCCGCAGGCCGGTGACGACCCGCTGCTGGAAGGCGAGGAACGACACGAGCTGCGACAGCGTGACGATGCCGTCCGTCGACCAGCCGGCGTCGTGCAGGCGGCCGAGGTCGGCGCCGGATGCCTCGCGCGGGCGGAACACCAGCAGGTGCGTGTGCGCGAGAGCCGCCGCGAGGCGCTCCCCCAGGGCAGCCGACGCCGCCTCGTCCGGCACGTACCGCGCGCCGTCGGTGCTCTCGGCCTCCAGCCCGCGTTCGGTGTAGGCGCCGAACGGTCCGGTGGTCGCGGCGGCCTCGGCCTCTCGGGCGACGATCGCGGCGCGCTCCGGGTCGATCTCGCGGGCCTTTCCGGCGTAGAACTCCGCCGTGGGGTCGTCGGCACCGGCGAGAGCGGTCGCGAACGCCGCGATGAGCGCGCGCTCGGCGAGCGAGACGTGCTCCGCGGAGACCGGGTGGAACAGCGCGTCGAAGCTCGCCTGGAGCTGCTCCCTGGTCACGGGGCGGCGACGACGCAGCGCCTCCAGCTCCGGCGTCACCCCCGTCAGCTGGTCGACGATGTCGGCGGTCATGCGTTCTCCTTCACGGTGGGGGTGTTCTCGGCAGTGCGGGTGCTCTCGGGATCCGGCGGGGTCAGCGCGTAGCCGAGGGCCGGTGCGACCTCGGTCGCGAACAGCTCGATCGAGCGCAGGACGTGGGCGTGCGGCGCGTCGACCGAGTGCACCTGGAATGCCACCTCGGTCGCGCGGTGCAGCGTGGTGTCGGCGGCGAGCGAGGCGGCGACCTCCTCGGGCGTGCCGAGATGCGTGTCGAGAGCGGCGATGAGGTCGTCGAGGTCGTCTCCGGGGATGGTCTGGCCCTGCCGACGGAAGCCCTCGGCCGCGCGCCGCAACCCGACCTCGGCGAACCGGAGCGCCTCGGCGCGGTCGTCCGCCACGAACACGGTGCGGGAGGCGGTGATGCGCGGGGTCGCCTCGGCGGGCAGCGCGTCGAGGTACGCGTCGATGATGGGGTCCTGCAGCGCGGACAGCGGCGCGTGCAGCCGGTCGTGGGGGCGGGGCTGCGTGCGGGACAGCAGCAGTCCGTGACCGTGGACGCCCGCCCGATGACCGCCGGGTGCCGAGAACGTCGCCTGCCAGATCCGCGCGGCCAGCGACCCCGCGTCCGGATACAGCGTATTCTCCGCACCGATGTCCCGGCCGGCGAGAGCGTCGAGCAGGACGCCGAGCTTGCGGTCGTAGGTGGGTCCCTTGTCGCGCACGTCCTCCCCGAAGGGCGCGAAGGACGACGGGGTGCCGCCGCTGCCGAGCCCGAGGTCGATCCGCCCGTCCGCGAGCAGGTCGGCCACCACGGCGTCCTCGGCGACCCGGACCGGGTCTTCGAGGGGAAGGGTGATGATCCCGGTGCCGAGGCGGATCCGCGAGGTGCGTGCCGCCGCGTGCGCGAGGAAGACGAGCGGCGAGGGCAGCCCGCCTTCCGCCGCCCGGAAGTGGTGCTGCGCCACCCACGCCCGCCCCACGCCGTGCTCCTCGGCGTGCTGGATCTGCGTCAGGGCGAGGCGGTAGCGGTCGGCCGGGGACGCGTCGTCGAGGAGCCGCGTGAAGAACGCGACGGTGGGACGCGGGGTGGTGCTCATGCGAGGATCTCCGTTCGTCCGGGGACCGCGGCCAGCAGCTCCCGGGTGTTCTCGTGCTGCGGGTCGTGGAACAGCTCTTCGGTCGGCCCGTCCTCCACCACGCGACCGCGGTGCATCACGGAGACGGTGTGGCTGATGCGGCGCACCACGGCGAGGTCGTGCGAGATGAAGAGGTAGGTGAGTCCGAGCTCGGCCTGGAGCGCGGAGAGCAGTTCGAGGATGCGCGCCTGCACCGTCACGTCGAGCGCCGACACCGCCTCGTCGAGCACGAGGATCTCCGGGTCGACGGCGAGCGCCCGCGCGATCGCGACCCGCTGGCGCTGCCCGCCGGACAGCTCGCTCGGGGTGCGGCGGGCCGCATCGGCCGGCAGCGCCACGCGTTCGAGCAGCGCGACCGCCCGATCCCGACGCTCGGAGCGGGTCCCGATGCGGAAGTTGTGCAGCGGCTCGGCCACGATGTCGGCGATCTGCTGCCGTGGGTCGAGGGAGGCGAACGGGTTCTGGTACACGAGCTGGATCCGCCGCCGCAGCGCACGCAGTCGCGCCCCCTCGACGGCCGTCGCGTCCTCCCCCGCGAGCTCCACGGTCCCGGCGTCCGGACGGAGGAAGCGCGTGACCAGGCGCGCGGTGGTGGACTTGCCCGATCCGGACTCGCCGACCAGCGCATGGGTCGTCCCGCGCCGCACCCGGAAGGAGACGTCGTCGACCGCCCGGAAGCGCTCACGACCCGCGACCCGGAACTCCTTCACGAGGCCCGCGGCCACGATCTCCCACGGCTTCTCGGCGGCCGCCGCCGCGGCATCCCGGAGGAACGGCGGCGCGTCGGGGCGTCGGAAGCCGGTCGTGAAGGCCGGCGCGTCGGCGAGCAGCTGCCGCGTGTACGGGTCTTCCGGCTCGGCGAGCACCTGCGCACTCGGCCCCTGCTCCACGATCCGGCCGTCCTTCAGCACCGCGATCCGCGCCGCCCGGTCCGCAGCGACGCCGAGGTCGTGCGTCACGAGCAGGATGCTCGTGCCGTCCTCGCGCTGCAGCTCGTCCAGCAGGTCCAGCACGCGGCGCTGCACCGTGGCGTCGAGGGCACTGGTGGGCTCGTCCGCGATGAGCAGCCAAGGGCGGAGGGCGATCGCGGCCGCGATGAGGACCCGCTGCCGCATGCCGCCGGAGAGCTCGTGCGGATACTGTCGGGCGCGCAGATCGGGGTCGTCCAGCCCGACGCGGTCGAGCAGCTCGAGCACGCGGGCGTTCCGGGAACGACGGTCGCGATGCCCGTGCAGGCGCAGCACCTCGGCGACCTGCACGCCGACCGGGCGCACCGGGTCGAGCGACGTCGTCGGATCCTGCGGCACCAGCCCGATCTCCGACCCGCGGATGCCGCGGAACGCCCGATCCGACCATCCGGAGATGTCGAGGTCGCCGAGCCGGACGCGGCCGCCCTCGACCCGTCCGCCCTCGGGCAGCAGGCCGAGGAGGGCGTGCGCCGTGGTGGACTTGCCGGAGCCCGACTCGCCGACCAGGGCGAGGGTCTCCCCCTCGGCGATGGCGAACGAGAGGCCGTGCACGACCTCGCGGCCGGCGTACGAGACCCGCATGTCCGTCGCGGTGAGGACGGGTGTTGGCGCGGTCATCGGGTGCTCCTTCCGAGCCGGTGGCTGATGCGGTTGGCGCTGAGTACGACGGCGACCACGACGAGGCCGGGCAGCGCCGTGAGCCACCAGGCGGTCGCGATGTAGTTGCGTCCCTCGGCGATCAGCAGCCCCCACTCGGGGGTGGGCGGCGGAGCGCCGTAGCCGAGGAAGCCGAGGGTGGAGATGGCGAGGATGGCCGTGCCGAACTGCAAGGCGGCGAGCGCGACGATCGGGGTGAGGGCGTTCCGGAGCACATGCCGGCGCAGCACGGCGAAGAAAGTGCCGCCGCTGCCGAAGGCCGCCTCGACGTACTCGGTGCGCCGCACCCGCGCCACCTCGGCGCGCATGAGCCGGGCGAAGGCGGCGACGCTGCCGAGTCCCACGGCGATCGCCGCGTTGACGGTGCCGAAGCCGAGCAGGATGATGACGGAGAGCGACAGCAGCAGCCCCGGGATGGCCAGCAGCACGTCGACGATCCGCATCAGCACGTCGTCCACGACGCCGCCGGTCGCGCCGGCGACGGCCCCGAGGAGCGTGCCGAGCGCGAGGCCGACCGTCACCGCGATGAGCGCACCCGACAGCGAGTGCACCGCGCCGTGGACGACCCGGCCGAACAGATCGCGGCCCAGCGCGTCGGTCCCGAACCAGTGCGCAGCGCTCGGGGGCAGGAGTTTGTCGGCGGGCACGCCGGTCAGCGGGTCGCCCGGCGCGAAGACTCCGGGGATCACCGCCCACAGCACCGCCACGGCGACGACCGCGAACGCCAGATACAGCCCCCAGGCGCGGAAGCGTCGTCGCGGACGGGAGGCCGAGGCGGGAGCCGGGGCGGACGGCGCGGGCGGGGCACCGGGCGTCTCGACGGTGGTCTCCGCGATCACGGGAGCGGTCATGCGGGCACCTCCTGGGCGGGACGGACGGGGCGGGACCGGGCGGCGCGCGCCGCCCGCCGCTGCCGCGGATCGATCAGGGGCGTGGCGAGGTCGACGGCGAAGCTGATCACCACGAACCCCAGGGCCGACAGCAGCACCACCCCCTGCAGCACCGGGATGTCCTGGTTCGCGACCGCCTGCTCCGTGAGGCGTCCGATGCCGGTGCGGCCGAAGACCGTCTCGGTGACCACCGCTCCTCCGACGAGCTCTCCGAACAGCACCCCCGCGATGGTGAGCGTCGGGACGGCGGCGTTGCGCGCGACCGAGCGCGTGAGCACCCACGCCGGCGGCGCGCCCTTCGCCCGCACCACCGTCACGAACGGCTGCGCCTGCACCCGGTCGATGGAGCGGACCAGCACCTGGGCGAGGGGCGCCGAGATCGGCACGGCGAGTGTGAGGACGGGGAGGATCAGGCCGCTGACGGGGTCGGCTCCCACGATCGGCACCCAGCCGAGCCCGAACGAGAACACCTGGATGAGGAGGATGCCGAGCCAGAACACCGGCACCGCGACGAACAGTCCCGGCACCTGTCGCAGGCCGTCCCGCAGCCACGCGAAGGGGGCGAGCGCGGAGAGCGCAGCGATCAGCACCGCGAGCACGACAGCGACCAGGAGTCCGAGCGCCGCGAGCAGCAGCGTGGCGGGCAGCGCCTCGGCCAGCATCGTCCGCACCGGGGTGCCGTACTGGGTCGAGTAGCCGAAGTCACCCGCCAGGAAGCCGAGACCCGCGTGCAGGTACTGCTCCCCCCACGGCACGTCGGCGCCGTAGGTCGCGCGGATGTCGTCGAGCTGCTCCGGCGAGAGCCCCAGGCTCGGGTCGGAGAACTTGATGAGGATGGCGTCTCCCGGCAGCAGCTGCAGCAGGAAGAACGTGGCCGTGAAGGCCGCGATCAGCACGATCGCGGCCTGCCCGGCCCGTCGGAGGACGAAGGTCATGGGGTCACCGTGGTCCTCAGTGCTCCGCGAGCCACACGCCGGAGAACGTGGGGCGGCCGACCGACTCGAAGGCGACGCCCTGCACGTACGTGGCCGCACCGTAGACCTGCGGCTCCTCGAAGAGCGGGATCACGTACGCCTGCTCCGCGATGTAGTCCTGCACGGCCTGCGAGGCGGCCACCCGCTTCTCGGCGTCCGGCTCGGAGGCGACGGCGAGCAGCAGCTCGTCGAGCGTCGCGTCCTGAGAGATGAGCACGTCGCGGTTCTTCGTGAAGTACTGGCTCTTGATCACGTCGAGGTCCGCACGGCCGACCATCGAGTGGTAGAACCCCGTCTTCAGCGGATCACGGGTGTCCTCCGCGTAGCTGCCCGCATCGCCGGGCTTGACGGTGAGCTCCACACCGACAGCCGCGAGCTGCTGCGCCACGAGCTCCAGGGTCTGCTTCGACAGGGGCTGCGGCTTGGCCTCGTAGACCGTGATGGACAGCCGCTCGCCGTCCTTCTCCCTGATGCCGTCGGCGCCGGGCACCCAGCCCGCCTCGTCGAGCAGCGCTTCCGCCTTCTCCGGATCGTGGGCGTAGTGCGCGGACTCGTCCTTGTATCCCGCGGCCTGCGAGGACAGCACCGACGTGGCCACCGGGTAGTTCTCGGTGAACAGGGTGTCGACGACCTCCTGCGCGTCGACCGCGGCGATGATCGCCTGGCGCACGCGGATGTCAGACAGCAGCGGGTTCTCCGGGCGGAGGGCGATCGAGTTGTTCACGCCGCGGGTCTGCGGGGCGTACAGCGTGAATCCGGCGCCCTCGACGCGGTCCTCGTCGAACGCCTGGACGTAGCGGACGTAGTCGGCCTGGCCCGCGAGCAGCGACCCGATGCGGACGGAGTCCTCGGGGGTGACCAGCACGTGCACGGCGTCGAGGTACGGACGGCCGTCGTTCTCGGCGCTGTCCGGGCCCCAGGCGTAGTCATCGCGGGCGGTGAGGGTGTACTCGGTACCGAGCTTCTCGTCCGTGACGGTGAAGGGGCCGGAGCCGATGATGTTCTCCGCGTTGCCCGCGCCGAAGTCCTCGATCGTGCCGTCCAGGGTCTCCGGGGACAGCAGTCCCGAGTTGATGGTCGACGTCGCCTGCAGGAATCCGGGCGACGGCGCGCTGAAGCGGAACGTCACGGTGTCCTCGTCGACCACCTCGCTGCCGGCGTAGTTGTTGATGGCCTCGGAGACGGTGAGCCCGCGCTCGGCGTCGCCCAGCCCGTAGGTGTCGAAGTTCTTCGCCACGGCGGTGGCGTCCACGGGCGTGCCGTCCGAGAACGTCACGTCCGGGTTGAGGTCGAAGGTGTACTCCGTGGCGTCGTCGTTCACGGTCCACTCCGCGGCGATCCAGGGCTCGATCTCGAGCGTCTCCGGGTTCTGCCAGGTGAGCCGGGCGGCGATGTTGTTGACGATGCCGCCGTTCGGGTAGAAGCCGGCCTGCGGCGGATACAGGTTCGTGTAGGCCTGGTGCTCGAGGTAGGTGAGCGTGCCGCCGGAGACGGGGTCCCCCGCCGCGGCCGGGGTGTTCCCCGGGGCGGGCGAGCTGGCGCAGGCGGCGAGGCTGCCCGCCAGGACGAGCGGGACCGCGACGGCGGCGGTGCGGATGAGGCGGCGGTTCATGCGGAGGACTCCTCGGGTTCGGAAGGCAGGGTGTCGGGTGCGGGTGCAGTGCGGGTGGTGTTCACGGTAGGAAGCGGCGGGGTGCAGCGGCGAGGCCGCGGACTCCGGGTGTCGCGAGACGACACGCGTGGTCACGCGCCGACTCGCGACGTCACACGGAGGCGGTCGCGCAGCGTCTCCGCACCGGCCCCCTGACCGGTCTCCTCCGGGGTCCGGAGAAGACCGCGACGACGGAGCTCGGGGGCTGCGAGGCGGGTGAAGGCCTCGAACTGCCCGGGCTGGAACGCCGAGAGGACGTTGAAGCCGTCGGCGGCGCCCTCGTCGCGCCAGTGCGCGAAGTGGTCGGCGATCGTGTCGGCGTCGCCGACGACGAAGGCCGCAGGGACGGCGTGCGCGGCGACGAGATGCCGCCAGGTCGGCGCGTCCGGCGTCCCGACCCGGAGTCCGGCGATCCCCGCGAGCCGTTCGACGAGCGCGGCGCCCCGCTCCCCCAGGCGTGCGGCCTCGGCGACCGTCACCGGGGTGTCGAAGGCCGCGGCCCGCAGCGGGTCGTCGGCGGCCACCTCCAGCA
>NZ_RBLT01000046.1:0-237 GCF_003989315.1 Microbacterium sp. HSID17254 | reverse complement strand
AAAAAAAAAAAACACTCAGTACAGGATTTGATCTGCCTTGCGTTTCCATACGTCACTCGTTTGATCACTTCTGTATACTCCCACCCCTATTCTGACATGACACCTACACGGTTTTCTCCTCCTCTTTTTCACAATCATCCGCCCCGCACTACTTCCTCTCCTCCTGTTATGTGTCTCCCGTTAGTCTGCACCCACTTGCCGTTTGCATTATTCTTCTCACACTCGGATCCCACTGCT
>NZ_RBLT01000045.1:0-18260 GCF_003989315.1 Microbacterium sp. HSID17254 | reverse complement strand
TCCGCCGCGCGGGCCGCGCTCGCCGGCGGACCGGCTCCCGTCGACCCGCTGACCGGGATGATCGTGCACATGGTGAGCCTGCCCGGCAACCGCCCGGACGATCTGCTCGACCTCATCGCGGGGCTCGCGACCGAGCCGTTCGCGCCCGAGGCCGGAGCGCCGGCGGTGCCGGTGCTGCTCCTGGGCGGCGAGGACGATCCGATGGCCGCGGGCATCGACGAGCTCGCCGCGCGGCTGCCGGACGTTCGGGTGCGGCGCGTCCCCGGCGATCACCTCGTGGCGCTGCACACCGCCGCGTTCCGCGACGCCGTGCGCGGGTTCCTCGCGGACTGACCTCCGCGACCGACGCCCGCCTCTTTCTGCCCTTTATTTCCCACGTTCGTAGACATACCGAAAGGCATCCGCCATGACCGACACCCCCACTCCCGACGCCGCCCGCATCCTCGACATCGCCACCGGCTACATGGCCGCGAAGCAGCTCTTCCAGGCCAGCCGCATCGGCCTGTTCGCCGCCATCGCCGCCGGCGCCGACACGGCCGCGGCGATCGCCGAGCGCTGCGGGGTGAGCGAGCGGATCGCCCGGCTACTCGCCGACGCCCTCGCCGCGAAGGGTCTCCTCGTCCGGACGGAGGGGCGCTACGCCCTGGCTCCCGACGCGTCCGCCTACCTCACGGGGGACGACGCGGTCATCGACCTCGCACCGTTCCTCACGTTCCTCGACGAGATCAGCTACCCGCACTGGCTGCAGTTCGCGCACACGGTCGACACGACCGAGCCCGGTGACCTGCAGATGGACGACGCCCGGTGGGGCACGTTCATGGCCGGCGTCATGACGTACAACCGCCTGCACGCGCAGGAGTTCGGCCGGCTCGTCGACCTCGCCGGCGCGACGAAGGCCCTCGACTTCGGCGGTCTGTCCGTCGAGTTCGCCCTCGCCGTCATGGCGCGCAACCCCGAGCTGCACACGACGTTCGTCTACGCCCCGGGGTTCGAGGACGGCGTGGCCGAGGCGGTCGCGGCCGCGGGCGTCGCCGACCGGGCTGCCGTCGAGGTGGGGGAGACGGCGACCGCGACCCCCGAGGGCGCCTACGACGCGGTGTTCGCCAACCACGTCATCCACCGCTTCTCCGCGGAGGAGAACGCGCAGATCTTCCGCCGGCTCCGTGCTGCGGCGGTCGACGGGGCGACGCTCACCGTGCTCGACTTCTTCCTCGACGACGATGACGAGCAGCGCGCGCTGGACGCCCTGCACGCGGGGGAGTACCTCGTGATCGACGGCACTGTCGTGTACCCCGAGTCGCAGGTCCGCGGCTGGCTGACGGACGCGGGATGGGCGGTGCGCGACACCGTCGCCCTGCCGGGGAGCCCGCGCGTGCTCCTGGCCACCGCGGTCTGACGACCGCGGTTCGAGACTGGTCCGAGGGTGATCAGAGGCGGGCGGCATGCGTGAACATGCCGCCCGCCGTTTTCGTGGGGCGGGTGGTCAGCCGCGCGCGAAAACCGTGCGGCCGTCGACGATCGTGCGCTCGACCTGGAGGGCGGCGAACGGGCGCCCCGGGCTGCACGGATCCTCGTCGAGCACCGTGATGTCGGCGACCTTGCCGGGCTCGAGGGTGCCCTTCCAGCTCGCGGCGCCGTCCTGGATCGCGGCGTCGGCCGTCATGGTGCGCAGCAGCCGGCGCCGCGTCGCGGCGTCGTCCGCGCGGCCGTCGGCGGCGAGGAGGGCAAGGGACGCATCGAGGCTGGGGCGCCAGTCCGGCGTGGCGATCGGGGCGTCGCTGGTCACGGTGGTCAGCGCCCCGGAGGAGAGCATCTCGGCCAGCGGCCACGCGGCGGCGACGCGGGCCTCGCCGAGCTGCACCGCCGCCCAGGAGTGCGTGTGCGCGGCGATGAGGGGCTGCACGGCGAAGCCGACGCCGAGGCGTTCCGCGCGACGGATCTGCGCAGGCGTGGCAAGGTCCCCGTGCACGATGTGGTGGGGCGCCGGCGGCGAGGGTGTCCGGCCGTGCCGTTCCAGTGCGGTGAGGAACTCCTCGATCGAGCGGTCACCGGTGGCGTGCACCGCGATCTGGAGGCCGCGACTCGCAGCCAGGGCGATCATCTGCTGGAAGGCGCTGAGTGGATCCGCATCGCCGCGCGTGAGGAGGTGTCCGGTCGTCCCATCGGGGTAGGGGTCCGACGTCCAGGCGGTGGCCATCGGCGGGATGCCGTCGGCGAAGATCTTCACGCCGGGGATCGCGAGCCAGCGGGAATCGGTCGACGGGGGCGGCACCGGGAGTCCGGCGGCGAAGTCGTCCAGGGAGCTCTCGCCGTCGATCGTCCCGAACAGGCGGAGCAGTGTCACGCGCGAGGTCTGCGCGGCCTCTTGGTGCAGCTCCACGTACGCGTCGAGCATGTCGGTGCCGAAGCAGCCGGTCTCACCGTGGTCCTCTCCGGGGCCGATGCCCGGCTCCGTGTAGCTCGTGACGCCGAGCTCCGCGAGCAGTGCCCAGGCCCGGCGCAGGGCCGCACGTCGCTCATCGGCCGTGGCCACGAGGCGGCCGGTGGGCTGCTCCTCGGGCGGGGTGTCGGAGAAGAACAGGTGCGGCCAGCGCGCGCCCAGCCAGGCGGCGTGGAGGTGGGCGTCGTTGAGGCCGGGGATCGCGGTGCGACCGTCGAGCGGCACCACTTCGCGGGCCGAGAGGGCTTCGGCAGCGGCGTCGGTGGCGACGATCACCCCGTCCCGGACGGCGATCGCGGTGGCGACGGAATCGGTGGCGTCGACGGTGTGGATGCGGCCGCCGCGGAGAAGGAGGTCGGCGTCGTCGCCGAGGAGTGCGCTGCTCATTATTCCACCAGTGTAGACGTAAAACTCTCGTGCCAGGGAGGTCCCGCCCCGGCCGATTCGGCACGCGGTTCCGCGGCTTGTACCCTGGAGTCATCCCCCGAACACCCCGGCAACCTCGTGCGCGCCGGCGACCTCGGCGCGCGCTCACACATGCAAGGACGCAGATGAACGATTCCGCGGCACACCGCGACGAATGGACGGCGAGCGAAGAGCTGGCGGAGCGGATGATCCCGCTCATCGGGGCTCTCAAGCGCGAGCGCGACGTGGTCACCTCGTTGCACGGCCACCGCCTGCTCGGCCTCTCGGCGACCGGCCTCGTCGAGGTGCACGAGCGCGTGGCCCAGCTCGGGCACGAGCGTCTCGAGGTCGAGGACAGCCTGGCCGTGCTCGAGGGCATCCACGCCCTGGCCCCCGGCGCCTCGTCGATCGACGTGGCCCGCCTCGTGGAAGGGTACGCGGAGAGCGGCCGCCCGCTCGAGGAGTATCTCGCCGAGACCCTGGCCCGGGCCGTCGGCGCGGTCCCGGCATCGCCGACCGACGTCGTTCTCTACGGCTTCGGGCGCATCGGCCGCCTGCTGGCCCGCATCCTCATCGCTCACACCGGCGGCGGGAGCGGACTCCGGCTCCGCGCCATCGTCGTGCGCCGCGGCTCCGAGAACGACCTCGTCAAGCGCGCGTCGCTGCTGCTGCGCGACTCGGTGCACGGCCGCTTCGCGGGCTCGGTCACGGTGGACGAGGACGCCGAGCAGATCATCGCCAACGGCACGCGCATCCAGGTCATCTACTCCGACGACCCGGCCGCCGTCGACTACACCGCCTACGGCATCGACGACGCGATCGTCGTCGACAACACCGGCCGCTGGCGTGACGAGGCGGGGCTCTCCCAGCACCTCCGCGCGAAGGGCGTCGCCCGCGTGCTGCTGACCGCCCCCGGCAAGGGCCCGCTGAAGAACATCGTGCAGGGCATCAACGACGACACGATCACCGACGAGGACCGCATCGTCTCGGCGGCGTCGTGCACGACCAACGCCATCACCCCGGTGCTCGCCGCGATCGACGAGGCCTACGGCGTCGTGAAGGGCCACGTCGAGACCGTGCACTCGTTCACGAACGACCAGAACCTCATCGACAACTTCCACAAGGGCGACCGCCGCGGCCGCTCCGCCGTGCTGAACATGGTCATCACCGAGACCGGGGCTGCGAAGGCCGTGGCCAAGGCCCTCCCGCAGTTGGAGGGCAAGCTCACGGGCAGCGCGATCCGCGTCCCCACGCCGGACGTCTCGCTCGCGGTGCTGCACCTCACGCTGGAGCGCCCCGCCACCAAGGACCAGGTCAACGACTACCTGCGCCGGGTGTCGCTGCACTCGAAGCTCCGGCAGCAGATCGACTACGTGGAGAGCCCCGAGGTGGTCTCCACGGACTTCGTCGGCTCGCACCGCGCGGGCATCGTCGACGGCCTGGCCACGATCGCCGACGAGGACACCCTCATCCTCTACGTCTGGTACGACAACGAGTTCGGCTACTCCTGCCAGGTGATCCGGGTGCTGGAGACCATGGCGGGGTCGCACCCCGTCGTCCTCCCCGCCCGCCGCGAAGTCACCCTCTGACCGTCGACCCACCCCCTTCCGCTCGACCCGGCCCCCTGCGCGCGCACGCAACGGGCCGGGGCACGCGAAAGGGGGTGGGTCGCGGCATGATGAGGGGCATGAAGACCTCACGATGGCGGGAGGAGCGGCTGCGGTGGCAGGGGCTGACCGCGCCGGCGGCGGACGTGACGGGGGCGGCGGCGCGGCTGCTCGCGGTGCAGAGCCAGGACTTCACGGCCGGACGGTGGGCGCTGGCCGTGCGGACGAAGGGCGATGTACGGCTTCGTGACATTGACGCCGCGTTCGACCGTGGGGACCTCGTCCGGGCCTGGACCATGCGGGGGACGCTGCACACGATCCCCGCACGCGACCTCGGCTGGGTGCTGGAGGTCACGGCCGCACGACAGCAGCAGCAGGCGGCCTCCCGACAGCGGCAGCTCGGCATCGACGACGACATGATCGACACGGTCGTCCGGGAGCTCACGCCGCGGCTCCGTGACGGCGGCCTCACCCGGAGCGAGATCTTCCCGGTGCTCGAGGGCATCGGCATCGACCCCTCAGGGCAGCGCGGCATCCACCTGCTGTTCGCGCTGACGGTCGCCGGCGTGCTCGTGCAGGGGCCGGTCGTGCCGCGGGAGGGCATCACGCGGGAGCAGCGGTTCGTGCTCGCGGCGGACCACATCCGCGATCACGCCCGCCCGGAGGACCCGCTGGCCGAGCTGTTCGTCCGCTACGTCGAGGGACACGGGCCCGCCGGGGTCGCGGACTTCGCGTGGTGGTCGGGGCTGACGCTCGGGCGGTCCCGGGAGGCGGCGGAGCGGGCGGCGACCAGGGTGACCGAGGTCGAGGACGGGGTCTTCGTCGGGAGCACCCCACCCCGGCGCGCGGCCGGCCGGCCGTCCGTGTTCGCCCTCGGAGCCTTCGACGAGTACTACATCTCCTACGCCGACCGCACCGTCGTCTGCGCTCCGGAACACCTCCCCGCCGTCGGACCGGGGAAGAACGGGATGGTCCGGGCGACCGTGGTGGAGCACGGCCGCGTGATCGGCTGCTGGACCCACGCCGCCGCCGCCCACACCACCCCTCCGACTCTCTTCGAGCCCCCCGAGGACCCCGCCGCCGTCACCGCCGCCCTCGCCCGCTTCGCCGCGTTCCTCGCCTGACCCCTCGTCGACCCACCCCCTTCCGTGCCTCCCGGCCCCTTACGCCCGCGCGTAACGGGCCGGGGTGGACGCAAGGGGGTGGGTCGGCGGGTCACTCACTCGCGTGGCGACCGAGGAAGTTGTAGACCTCGTTGTCGTCCACGCCGGGGAACATGCCGCGGGGGAGCGGCGAGAACATGTGGGTGTGCACGCGGGCGCTCGGCCACGCCCGGCCCTTCCAGCGCTCCGTGAGCTCGGGCGACGGGCGACGGCAGCACGCCTCGTCGGGGCAGGTCGACACGGCCCTGTCGTTCGTCTCGCGTCCCCGCCACCAGCGGGCGTCGTCGAACGGCACGCCGACCGTGACGGAGAACTCGCCCTCGCTCGACGAGCCGGTCTGCGTGGAGCACCAGAACGTGCCGGACGGGGTGTCCGTGTACTGGTGGTGCTCGACGGTGCGGTTCTGCTCCGTGAAGGCGGAACGGGCCTGGAACTTCCGGCACACCCGCTGCCCCTCCACTGCTCCCGTCACGTCCATCGGCAGCGGCAGGTCGTCGTTCTCGTAGACGCGCGTGATGGCCCCGGTCGAGTCGACGCGCAGGAAGTGCAGCGACATGCCGAGGTGCTGCGTGAGCAGGTTCGTCATGCGCATGCCGGCGGCCTCGTGCGTCACGCCGAAACCGTCGCGGAAGTCCTCCACCGCGAGGTTGCGATCCTTCTTCGCCTGCTGCAGGAAGGCCACCGCGGCGGTCTCCGGCATCAGGCAGCACGCGGCGAAGTAGTTGATCTCCAGGCGCTGCTGCAGGAAGTCGGCGTAGTCGGTCGGCGGCGTGTGCCCGAGCAGGCGGTGCGCCATTGCCTGCAGCGCCATGGACCGCAGGCCGTGTCCGCCGGGGATGGACGCCGGGGGCAGGTAGATGCGGCCGTTCTCGAGGTCGGTGACCGAGCGCGTCGAGTGCGGCAGATCGTTGACGTAGATGAGCTCGAAGCCGAGCTTCTCAGCCATGATGCTCACGGTGCGGTGGGTCAGGGCGCCCTGCGAATGGCCGGCCGCCTTGAGCTGCTTCTCCGCGAGCTTCTCGATGTCCGGCAGGTAGTTGTTCTGCGCGCGCATCCGCAGGCGCAGCTCCGTGTTGGCGCGACGGGCCTCCTCCGGGGTCGCGATGGCCTCGCGCTCGCGGCGCTGCAGCTCGCGGTGCAGCCCGAGGATGGACTCGATGGTCTCATCGCTCATGCCCTTCGTGACGCGGACGGGCGAGACCCCGAGCTGACGGAACACCGGACTTTCCTGCGCCCGCTCCAGCTCGATCTCCAGGGCCGCGCGGCGGTTCGGCGGCTCGCCGGAGATGAGATCGGTCACCTCCGTGCCGGTGGCCTGCGCGATCGCCTGGAGGAGCGACAGCTTGGGCTCGCGCTTGCCGTTCTCGATGAGGCTGAGCTGGGAGCCGGCGACCCCGACGAGGGCTCCCAGCTCGTCGAGCGTGTAGCCCTTCTCCAGGCGGCGGTGCCGGATGCGGTGGCCGAGGGTCGTGAGGTGGATGCCGGAGGACGCCATAGTTTGAGTCTAGCGAAAGAACTGTGATTCTTATCGCTCGATTCGGCCGAAAGTCCGCGCCGAGGGCGAAGAAGATGGAAGCAACGCCCCACACTTCGAAGGAGCAGTCATGGCCATGGCCGAAGTTCTCACCCCTCGCACGTCCCCTGTCGCCCCGACGCGCACGTTCGGCACCGCCCCCTCCTACGACACCCCTGCGATGGCGGAGCTCGCCGCCTGGGTCGAGGAGATCCGCGCGCTCACGCAGCCGGACGCCGTGCACTGGGTGGACGGCTCGCGTGCCGAGAACGACTGGCTGCTGCGCGGACTCGTCGACGAGGGCAAGCTCATCAAGCTGAACCCCGAGTGGCGTCCCGGCTCGTACCTGGCGCGCTCGCACCCCAGCGACGTCGCCCGCACCGAGGCGCGCACCTTCATCGCCTCGGAGCGCGAGGCGGACGCCGGCCCCACCAACAACTGGGCCGACCCCGCCGAGATGCACGCGAAGATGGACGAGATCTTCGAGGGCTCGATGCGCGGCCGCACGATGTACGTCGTGCCGTTCTCGATGGGTCGCGTCGGCGGCCCCCTGTCGCACATCGGCGTGCAGATCACCGACAGCGCCTACGCCGTCGCGTCGATCGGCATCATGACCCGCGTGGGCGACGAGGTCACCCGCCAGATCGCCGAGGGCGCGCCCTGGGTCAAGACCGTGCACTCCGTCGGCGCTCCGCTGGAGGCGGGCGAGCCGGACGTCGAGTGGCCCTGCAATGACGACAAGTACATCGTGCACTTCCCGGAGACGCTCGAGGTCTACTCGTACGGCTCGGGCTACGGCGGCAACGCGATCCTCGCGAAGAAGTGCTTCGCGCTGCGCATCGCGTCGGTGATCGCCCGGGACGAGGGCTGGCTCGCCGAGCACATGCTCCTCATCCGCGTGATCGACCCGCAGGGCAAGGCGTACCACGTCGCCGCCGCGTTCCCGTCGGCCTGCGGCAAGACCAACCTCGCGATGCTGCGACCGACGATCCCCGGCTGGAAGGTCGAGACCCTCGGCGACGACATCGCCTGGATCCGCCCGGGCGAGGACGGACGACTCTGGGCGATCAACCCCGAGGCCGGCTTCTTCGGCGTCGCGCCCGGCACCGGTGAGTCGACCAACGTCACTGCGGTCGAGACGCTGTGGGGCAACACGATCTTCACCAACGTCGCGCTCCGCCCCGACGGCGACGTGTGGTGGGAGGGCCTGACCGACGAGGCGCCCGCGAACCTCATCGACTGGGAGGGCAACGACTGGACGCCCGACTCCGGCCGTCCTGCGGCGCACCCCAACTCGCGTTTCACGGTGTCGGCGGCCCAGTGCCCGCAGATCTCCGAGGACTGGGAGGAGGCCGTGCCGCTCGACGTCATCCTGTTCGGCGGACGCCGCGCGAGCAACGTGCCGCTCGTGGTCGAGGCCACCGACTGGACCCACGGCGCGTTCCTCGGCTCGAACATCTCCTCCGAGCGCACGGCGGCCGCCGAGGGCACGGTCGGCGAGCTGCGCCGCGACCCCTTCGCCATGCTGCCGTTCTGCGGCTACAACATGGCCGACTACTTCGGTCACTGGCTGAAGGTCGGCCGCGGCCTGCGCTTCGACCGTGCACCGCGCATCTTCCAGGTGAACTGGTTCCGTCGCGGAGCGGACGGCCGGTTCCTCTGGCCCGGATTCGGCGACAACTCCCGCGTCGTCGACTGGATCATCCGCCGCGTAGCCGGTGACGTGCCGGCGGTGGACAGCCCCATCGGACGCCTGCCGCGCGTGGAGGACCTCAACCTCGACGGCCTCGACATCCCCGCGGAAGACCTCGACGAGCTCTTCTCGGTCGACCCCGAGGCGTGGAAGGCCGAGGCCGACCTCACGGAGGAGTTCTACGACACCTTCGGCGACCGCGTCCCGGCGGCGCTGCGCACCGAGCTCGCGTCGCTGCGCTACCGCCTCGCGAAGGCCTAGCCCCCAGACCGGTGCCGGTTCGGGGGAGCCGGCACCCTCGGCCTCCGGGTCGAGACAGACCCGCGAAGGCGGGGCATCAGAGACGAACCCATGGCTGAGTGGTCTCCGACGCCCCGCCTTCGTGGCACCCACTTCCGCCGAGACCCCGGTTTCGCGTCGAGACCCCGCCCCGCATACGTGCGGAAGGCGGGGTCTCGGCGGAAACGCGGGGTCTCGGCGGTGGACAGAGGGGGGAGAGGGGGGGAGGGGGAGTCAGGCGAGGAGCTGGTGGCGGGCGAGGTCGCGGTAGAGCGGGGTCGACTCCACGAGCTCGGCGTGCGTGCCCTGTCCGACGACCACGCCGTCCTGCAGCACCACGATGAGGTCGCTGTCGACGACGGTGGACAGACGGTGCGCGATCACGACGAGCGTGCGGTCGGTGGCGACCGCGTCGATGGCCTCGCGCATGCGCTGCTCGTTCACGCCGTCGAGCGACGAGGTCGACTCGTCCAGCAGGAGGATCGGGGCGTCCGTGAGGAGTGCCCTGGCGATCGCGAGCCGCTGCCGTTCGCCGCCGGAGAGCATCACGCCGTCCTCGCCGACCGGAGCGTCGACCCCGAGGGGGTTCCGCTCCAGCACGTCGCCGAGGTTCACGGCGCGGAGCACGCGCTCGCAGTCCGCATCGGTGGCGTCGGGGGAGGCGAGCCGCAGGTTCTCGGCGAGGGTGCCGGCGAGAGTCGGGGCGTCCTGCTCGACGTAGCCGAAGTGGGCGCGGAGCTCGTCCCGCGCGTAGGTGCGGGTGTCGTGTCCCTTCAGACGGATGGAGCCGCCCGTGGGGTCGTAGAAGCGCTCGATGAGGGAGAGGATGGTGCTCTTCCCCGCCCCGCTGGGGCCGACCAATGCCACCCGTGCCCCCCGGGGGACCGCGAAGGACACCCCGCGGAGCACCTCGTGGTCCTGGAGGTCGGCGGCGGCCTCGGCCTGCTCCAGGTGCGCGTCGGCGAGCAGGGTCTGTGCCTCCCTCGCGGCGGCGCGGCGGGCGGCGACGACGTTCTCCGGGTAGCGGAAGCGCACGTCGCGGAACTCCAGGACCGGGGCGTCCGCACCGGGCTCCTCGTCACGGGGGAGGGCGGCGGCGGTGGCCGCGTCGTCCTGGGTCTCGGTGGGCAGGTCGAGCACCTCCTGGATGCGGCCGAGCGCGCCGAGGGCCTGGTTGACGGAGGTGATCGCGCCGAAGGTCGAGGCGAGCGGCATCACCAGCAGGAAGAGGAACATCACGAACGAGATGAGGGCCGCGATCGAGATGGCTCCGGCGGCGACGCGGAAGCCGCCCACGCCGAGCACGACGAGCAGGGAGAGCTGGAGGGCGATGCCGGCGACCGGCACCACGAGCGAGGAGATCTTCGCGATCCGCACGCCGATGCCGTACGCCTCGGAGGCCCGCTCCGTCACCGCCGCGGTCTCCCGCTCGGTCGCGCCGGAGGCTCGGATGGTGCGGATGGAGCCGACGGCCCGCTCGACGCCCGAGGCCAGCTCGCCGACCTTCTCCTGCTGGGCGGTGGACGCCGTGCGGATCCGGCCGCTGAGGGCGACGACGACCACGACGGAGACGCCGATCACCACGACGATGAGCAGCAGCAGCACCGGGTCGATGAGCAGCATCGCGATGAGCGCCCCCGCGAAGAGCACGACGTTGCCGACCGCGTCGGCGAGCCCCTGCGTGAGGACGGCGTAGAGGAGCGTCGTGTCGGTCCCGACGCGCGAGACGAGGTCGCCGGTGCGCCGGGCGTCGAACTCGGACGTCGGCAGGTGCAGGATGCGGGCGATGAGCTTGCGGCGGCTGGAGTACACGACCGCGGTGCCGGTGCGCTGCAGCAGATAGTGCTGGAAGCCGGAGATGATCGACGACACGATCACGAAGCCGACGAGCAGCCACACGAGCACGCCGATCGTGCCGTCGGATTGCACGGCTTCGATGACCTGGCCGACGAGGAGGGGTTGCACGAGCGAGGTCGCGGCGCCGAACACGCTGAGGACGGCGACGACGACGAGGGTGCGCTTGTGCTCGAAGAGGAAGGGGAGGAGCTGGCGGAAGGTGGCGCGGGGCCCGTCGGCCGGTGCGCCCCGTCCGCGTCGGCGTGCTGTCGCCGTGCGGGACATGGGGGACCTCGATCTGGAGATGGTACTTCGACCGTACTCGGGGGACGGTCGTTTCCTATGGGGCGGCTGTATGGGCTCAGGTGCGACCGAAGCGCCGATGTGCCGCCTGCTTGGTGACGCCGAGGGCACTCGCGATCGCCTGCCACGAGTAGCCGCTCGTGCGGGCGCGGCGGACCTGCGCCTCTTCGGCGCGCGCGAGCTCCTTGCGCAGCGCGGCCAGGCGGTGGAGCTCGGCGAGGGGTTCGCCGCCCTCGGCAGCGGCGACGGTGGTCGGTTGAGACATGGGGACCTCCTTCGCGTCAATATTCGTTGACGCGGCCGGCTGGTGTCAAGAAGTGTTGACGAGCACGTTGTCCACAGCACGGCCTTGCCCGCATGTGGAGCGCATGCGATGCTGGCAGGATGGCTCGCATGCTGCAAGTGAGGAACCTGCCCGATGAGGTTCACGCCCGGCTCAAAGAGCGTGCCGCGGCGGAACGCATGAGCCTGTCGGACTACGTCGCGCGCGAGCTGGAAGACCTCGTCCGGTACCGCAGCAATGCCGAGGTCCTCGAGGCGTCGCGGGCACGGGCGCGCGCGGCCGGCGTCTCCCTGACGCGCGAGGGCATCCTCGCCGCCCGTGATCGCGAACGGGACGAGCGCGAGTGAGCGGGACGTCCGAGGCGGTCGTGCTCGATGCCTCAGCGGCGATCGAGGCCCTGCTCGGCGAGGAGGTCTGGACGCACGGCGAGGGGTTCCATGCGCACGCGGGTCTCGATATCGAGGTCCTCTCCGTGCTCCGACGCCTCACGATGCGGTCCTCGATGCCGGCGCATGCTGCTCGTGAGGCTCTCGACGCGTTCGGAGCGCTGCAGATCACCCGCCATCCGCTGCGTCGGCTCATCCCGCGGATCTGGTCGCTGCGCGATGACGTCTCCGCGTACGACGCCGGTTATGTCGCGCTCGCGGAGGCCCTCGACGTCCCTCTGCTCACGGCCGATCGCCGGCTGGCGAAGACGGCGGCCCGGTACTGCGACGTCGTGGTGCTGTGAGCGTCTGGCCAGGAAGACAGGAACGGCTGCACCCCCGAGGGAGTGCAGCCGTTCCTGTCGTTCGGTCGGCCTAGAGCTCGACGGCGGAGGCGAGACCGAGGTCGTCCTCGTAGTCGTGGTCCTTCGTCTCCGGGGTGAAGATGAGTGCGATGAAGGTCAGCACCGCCATCGACGAGAGGTACAGTCCCACGAGCCAGGGCTCGCCGCCGACGGCCGCCCACAGGGCCACCGCGATGAACGGCGCCACGGCCGCACCGAGGATCGACGACACGTTGTATGCGATCGCCGAGCCGGAGTAGCGAACGTTCGTCGGGAAGAGCTCCGGCAGGAGGGCGCCCATCGGGCCGAACGTCGTGCCCATGAGCATGAAGCCGAACACGAGGAAGGCCTGAGTGAGAGCGCCGGTGAACTTCGGGTCCGCCTGCGGGAGCAGGAAGATGTTGAACGACAGGCCGAAGACGACGATGAGTCCGGTGACCCACAGCAGCAGCTTGCGGCGCCCGATGGCGTCGGCGATCGGCCCGGACAGCAGCGTGAAGATGCCGAAGAACACGACGCCGATGATCTGCATGAGCACGAAGTCCGTGTAGCCGAAGCCGAGGCCCGGGTAGAACTGCGCCGCGAACGCGCTCGGGTCGAAGTCCTTTCCGGTGGCCTCCGCGGCAGCACGGGCGGCGGCCGAGGCGGTCTCCAGGTCGGCGGCCTTCGTGCCGTAGGTGAGCGTGAAGTTCGTCATCAGGTAGAACAGCACGTACGTCGCCAGCATGATGAACGTGCCGAGGATGAGCTGCTTCCAGTGGTGCCGGAACACGGTCGCGAGCGGGAGCTTGCGGATGGCCCCGGTCTTCTCCGCCTTCTTGAACGTGTCCGACTCGACGAGACGGAGCCGCACCCACAGGCCGATGATGACCATGACGGCCGAGAAGAGGAACGGCACGCGCCAGCCCCAGGAGAGGAAGGCCTCGGACTTCAGCGCCGGGTCCTCCGGGTGCGGGAGTGCGAAGTTGATGGCGAGGAAGATGCCGTTCGCGATGATGAAGCCGAGCGGCGCGCCGAGCTGCGGGAACGAGCCGTACCAGGCGCGCTTGCCCTTCGGGGCGTTCTCGGTGGCCACCAGCGCCGCGCCCGACCACTCGCCGCCCAGCGCGAAGCCCTGGGCGAGACGGAGGATCAGCAGGAGCAGCGGGGCGACCCAGCCGATCTGCTGGAAGGTGGGCAGGAGGCCGATCACGAAGGTCGCGATGCCCATGGTGAGGAGCGATGCGACGAGGGTCGCCTTGCGCCCGAACTTGTCGCCGAAGTGCCCGAAGACGACGGCGCCGATCGGGCGGGCGACCATCGCCGCGCCGAAGACGGCGAACGACGACAGCAGCGACGCGGTGTCGTTCGTGCTCGGGAAGAAGAGTGTGGGGAAGACGAGCACGGCTGCCGTCGCATAGACGTAGAAGTCGTAGAACTCGATGGTGGTGCCGACGAGGCTCGCGGTGATGACGCGCGAGCGGGGGTTCGCGGGGGTGGTGGCGGTGCTCAAGGGGTCTCCGATCCTCCGCCGGTATACCAGCGGACTCGGGCGAGTCTACGCCTTCCTGGGAGTTCGCTGGACGTTGATGACGGGAGGGGGGCGAGCGCGTCGGTGCCCCCGCGTAGAGTCGGGGGAGGCCGGCCGGAGGAGGACCATGACCACGCGGATGCTGCTCCTCGCCGACACGCACGTCCCGAAGCGGGCGAAGCGGTTGCCGGACGCGGTGCTCCAGGCGATCGACGAGGCCGACGTCGTCGTGCACGCGGGGGACTGGGTCGATCTCGCCACCGTCGAGCTGCTCCAGGCCCGCGCGCGCGTGCTCCACGGCGTGCACGGCAACAACGACGGGCCCGAGATCCGCCGGGTGCTGCCTGAGATCGCGCGGTTCACCGTGGAGGACACCGCCGTCGCCGTCATCCACGAGACGGGCGCCGCGACGGGGCGGGAGAAGCGGATGGATCTCGCCTTCCCGGACTCCGACCTGCTGGTCTTCGGACACTCGCACATCCCGTGGGACACCGTGACACCGAACGGGCTGCGGCTGCTCAACCCGGGCTCTCCCACCGACCGGCGCCGGCAGCCGGTGCACACGATGATGCGCGTCGTGGTCGACGGGCGCGATGTCGAGGCGACCCTGGTGCCGCTCCGATGACCGAAGACGGAGCCGACGGGCCGATCGCCTACCGGGCACCGATGCGCTCCCGCGACGACGCCGTCGCCCCGGGGGGCGCCGTCGAGCGCGCGCTCGCCGGAGGTGTGTGCGGCATGGGCGGGCGGCTCGACAGCCCGCCTCGCTCACTGACCACGGCGCTCGCGGCCGTCGACGCCCGTCATGGCGAGCGGGCGGCGCGGCGGCTGGAGCGCTTCGCGGCGCTTCCGACGGGAACCCTCGTCTGGACGCGGGACGTCGACGGGTACTTCTGGCTCGGGACGCTGACGGGGCCGTGGCGCTACGACGACGATCCGGCGGCGGTGGCGGCAGACCTCGTGCATGTGCGCGACTGCACCTGGTCGTCGCGCCCGGTGGCGCCTTCCGATGTCCCGCCGGGCGTCACGGCCACGTTCGCCCGCGGGGGACGCAACGGCCAGCGCATCCGCACGGCCGAGGTCGGGGAGCAGTCAGCCGCACTCTGGGAGCGCGGCCTCCGCTGATCCGCGCCTCAGCGCCAGATCGCGGCGATGGCCGCGTTGACCGCGGTGAGGATGCCCACGAGCCAGAAGACCGCGGGCGGCACCACCTGGTCGCGCTTCTGGCGCGCCGTCCCGATCCCGAGCAGGGCGCCGATCGCGAGGAGGATGACGAGCTTCGTGCCGATCTTGGCGTAGTTCATCTCGACGCCCTCGGGAAGGCCCCACGGGGCGGCGAGGGCGAGGCCGGCGACCGCGGCGATCGTCATGCCGATGGTCATCAGACGCGTGAACACCCGCTTGCCACCGAACGCCTGCGCCGCCCAGGCCCCGAAGAGCACGGCGAAGCCGATGAGGTGGACGAAGAGCACGATGTGGCGCAGGGTCTCCATGCCCTCACCGTACGAGAGCGCGGCGTTCCGCGCCACCAAGGCACGCCTGACCTCGCGCCCGCGATGGGGCGCGAGGCGGAGGGGGTCAGCCGCGCAGCTCGCGGATCACGAGGGCGGTGCGCAGCGCGGCATCCGCGGCCTCCGCGCCCTTGTCCTCCTTCGAGCCCTCCAGGCCCGCGCGGTCCAGCCCCTGCTTCTCGTCGTCGAGCGTGAGGAGCCCGAACCCGACGGGCTTGCCGGCATCGAGGGAGACGCGGGTGAGGCCGTCGGTCGCCGCCGCCGAGACGTATTCGAAGTGCGGCGTGCCGCCACGGATGATGACCCCGAGGGCGACCACCGCGTCCGCACCGCCGGCGAAGGCGGCCTGTGCGGCCACGGCGAGCTCGAACGAACCGGGCACTCGCACCAGGCGATACGTCGCCCCCGCCTCGTCGAGCACCCGCTGGGCGCCGGCGATCAGGCCGTTCGAGATCACCTCGTGCCAGGTGCCGGCGATCACGACGACCTCCAGCCCCCGCCCGTCGATGTTCCCCGTCTTCGGTGCTCCGGCGCCGCTCATTCCTCGTCCTTTCCTGCCGCGAGGGCCTCGGCGAGCTCTGCTTCGCCGATGATGTGGCCCATGCGGTCGCGCTTGGTCTCCAGGTACTGGTGGTTGTTCGGGCCCACGCCCACGATCAGCGGCACCTGCTCGACGACGTCGAGGCCGAGCTCGCGCAGCTTGTTCACCTTGTCGGTGTTGTTGGTGAGCAGCCGGACCTTCGAGACGCCCAGGTCGGTGAGGATCCCGGCCGCCGCGGCGTAGTCGCGGGCGTCCGCGGGGAGCCCCAGCGCCAGGTTCGCGTCGACGGTGTCCAGGCCGTCCTCCTGCAGGCTGTAGGCCCGCAGCTTGTTGATGAGCCCGATGCCGCGTCCCTCGTGCCCCCGCATGTAGATGACGATCCCGCCCTCGCGGTCGATCGCGTCCAGCGCGGCGTCCAGCTGCGGCCCGCACTCGCATTTCTGGGAGCCGAACGCCTCGCCGGTCAGGCACTCGGAGTGCACGCGCACGAGGGCGGTCTCGGTCGGCTCGCCCGACACGACCGCGATGTGGTCGGTGCCGGTGACGCGGTCCTTGTAGGCGAGGAAGCGGAACGTGCCGTGGTCGGTGGGCACGGTGGCGTCGGCACGGAGGCTCACACGGCGTCCACGCTGGGCGGCCGGTGTCGCTCCGTCCGGGTCGATCTCGTTGAGGTGCGCGATCAGCTGCTCGATCGTGATGACCGGCACGCCGTCGCGGGCGCCCAGTTCGAGAAGCCCGGGAAGCCGCATCATGCTGCCATCCTCGGCGACGACCTCCGCGATCGCGCCGACCGGCCGGAGGCCGGCGAGCTTCATGAGCTCGACCGCGGCCTCCGTGTGACCGCTGCGCTCGCGCACACCGCCGTCGACGGCCCGGAGCGGCAGCACGTGGCCGGGGCGGATGATGCTCGTCGCCGTCGAGGACGGATCGGCCAGGACGTTGAGGGTGTGCGCGCGGTCGCTCGCGCTGATCCCCGTCGTCACTCCTTCCGCGGCGTCGACGCTCACGGTGTAGGCGGTGGAGCGGGCGTCTTCACTGGCCGCGACCATCGGCGGGAGGTTGAGGCTGTCCGCGAGGTCGGTGGGCATCGGCGCGCAGATGAAGCCGGACGACCAGCGCACCGTCCACGCCACCCATTCGGGGGTGGCGAGCTCGGCGGAGAGGACGACGTCCCCCTCGTTCTCGCGGTTCTCGTCGTCGGCCACGAGCACGGGCCGGCCGGCGCGCAGCGCCTCCAGGGCCTCGGGGATGGTTGCCAGGCTCATCGCGAGCCCCCTTCCGGTGCGGCGCGGAACGCGAGCAGGCGCTCGACGTGCCGCGCGAGGATGTCGGTCTCGAGGTTCACGCGGTCGCCGACCGCGCGGGTGCCGAGGGTGGTCGCCGCCAGGGTCTCCGGGATGAGCGAAACTTCGAACCAGTGCCCGCCCCGGGCCCCCGAGCCGTCCTGGGTCCCTGAGCCTGTCGAAGGGTCCGGCGGGCTCACCGCACTCACCGTCAGCGAGGTGCCGTCGACCGAGATGGAGCCCTTGTCGACGACGAGCGGCGCGAGGTCGTCCGGAAGGCTGATGCGGAGCACGCTCCACTGCGCGCCCGGGCGCACCTCGAGCACGACACCGGTCCCGTCGACGTGGCCCTGCACGATGTGCCCGCCGAGCCGTGCGCCGACGGGCATCGCCTTCTCGATGTTGACCCTGGTCCCGACGCTCGCCGTACCGAGGGCCGCGACGTCGAGCGTCTGCTTCATGACGTCGGCGTCGAAGGTCTCGGCGGTGGAGCCGACGACGGTCAGACAGACGCCGGAGACCGCGATCGACTCCCCGTGCACGGCGTCGGCGGCCGCCTTCGGGGCGCGGACGGTGAGCCGCCAGCCGTCGCCCGACTCGGCGATGGCGGTGATCACGCCGATCTCCTCGATGATTCCGGTGAACATCAGAGGCTTCCCTCCTTCTCCGGGCCCGCGTGGTCCGGGTCGTCCGCGTCCGCAGGATGCGCGATCGCGAGCAGGTCTGCGCCCAACGGCAGCCATTCGTCCACGACGAGGCGGCGCGCCTGGTCGATCGAGCGGACGCCGATGTCGGTCACGGCCAGGCGGCTCCCGCCCAGGAGGACCGGGGCGACATAGGCGAGCACACGGTCCGCGAGCCCGGCGGCGAGGAACGCGCTGGCGAGCGTCGGGCCGCCCTCCACGAACAGCGTCTGGATGCCGCGCTCGTGCAGCGCAGCGAGGACCGCCGACAGGTCGTGCGTGTCGAAGAACAACGGCGTGTGCGGATGACGGTGCACCGCCGCATCCGCAGGGGTGGGTCGCGCGCCGATCACGACCGGGACGGGCTGATGCGGCAGGAGCTCGTCGCCGGCGCGGGCGGTGAGCGCGGGGTCGTCGGCGAGCACGGTGCCGGTGCCGACA
>NZ_RBLT01000044.1:0-18757 GCF_003989315.1 Microbacterium sp. HSID17254 | reverse complement strand
CGAGCGCGACGGCGCGGTCGATCGGTGCGCCGCCGGCGAGCGCCACCGCGACGAGTTCCGCGGCCATGCCCGGCGTGCCCGGCGCTGGGCGTGCTTGGCGCAGCAGCCGCCGTATCCAGAGCCGAGCGGCCGCGACCAGCAGCAGCCCCGCGACGACGCATACGCCCCCGAGCGGGTTACCGATGATCGCGCCCAGGGTGTCGAATCCCAGCGCGGCGCCGAGCAGCAGACCGGCCAGCGGCATCCACAGCAGCAGTCGCGCCGTCCCCGCAGGCTCGGCGAGAGCCACTCGGACATCGTCGGCCGCCGACGCGGCATCGCGCAGCGCCTCGGCGATGGTGCGGAGCACGTCGGCCAGCGGTGCCCCCACCGTCGTGGCGACCTCCCACGCCGCCGCCAGCTCCGTCCACATGCCACCCTGCGCCTCGATCGCGGACACCAGCGGCATGCCCTCGCGCGTTCGTTCGAGCACCGCCGTCGCGGCGGGGTCTCCCGTGCCCGCGAGGTGCCTCCAGGCGACGAGGGGGATCGCCCCGGCCTGCAGGAGCACCGCGAGCGTCTGGACGGAATCGGCGACATGCGGACCGGCCGCCGACGCCGGACGCGGCACACGGAGCGTCACCACGGCTCGACCTCCTCGATCGTCAGGCGGTCGCCCGCGAGCGCGAGACGGCCGGCCTTCGCGATGCGTCGGATGCCATCCCGAGCCCGCTCCAGGTGCAACACGATGGTGAAGGCACTCACCGCCTGACGCGCGAGCGCCACCGCGTCCATGTCGGCGAGCGCTCCCAGGGCCTCCAACCGCGCGGGGACGTCGGCCAGACCGCTGGCGTGCAGAGTGCCGGCGCCGCCGTCGTGCCCGGTGTTGAGCGCGGTGAGCAGCTCCCGCACCTCCACTCCTCGGCATTCGCCCACCACGAGGCGGTCGGGCCGCATGCGCAGGGACTCCCGCACCAGCCGCGCCAGATCGATCTCACCGGCGCCTTCGAGGTTGGCCTGCCGGGCCTCCAGAGCGACATGGTGCGGATGCCGGGGCCGCAGCTCCGCGACGTCTTCGATGGTGACGATGCGCTCCTCGGGCGGGACCTCCGACAGCAGGGCCGACAGCAGCGTCGTCTTGCCGGAGCCCGTGCCCCCGGTGAGGAGGAGGTTCGCCCGGTCGCGGACCAGCGCGCCGAGCCATCGCCGCTGGCGCGGATCGAACGCTCCGCGCGCCGCGAGCGCATCGAGGTCGGCGGCATGCACGCGAGGGACGCGGATCGACAGGGCTGTGCCTCGCGCCGACACCGGAGCCAGCGCGGCGTGCACCCGGACCCCGGACCCGAGGCGGACGTCGACGCACGGCGTCTGATCGTCGAGGTGTCGCCCGCCGATCGCGACGAGCGCCACGGCGAGCTCCCGGACCTCCCGCTCCGTCGCCCGCCACTCCGGCACACGTACCGCGCCCCTCCCCCTGTCCACGAACAGCGCGTCCGCGCCGTTCAGGAACACGTCCGTGACCTCGTCGTCGATGAACGGCGCGAGCGGGGCGAAAGCCGGCTCACCCCGGAGAGCCTCCTGCGGCGAGCGTGGCGTCGCGCGCGTCTCGGACAAGCGCGGCTGGATGACGAATCGGTCAGGCATACGGCGACGGTAGGCCGCAGGCCGCCCACCTGGACCGCGCGGTGCCCGGGCTCCCGCGGCGCGTGTGCACAAGCCGGCGCCGTCTCCCGCAGTGGAGGAGCCGATCGCGAAGCGAGCGCGAATCGGGAGCGCTCCCATGAGAAAGGGCGGCACCTCACGGGGGGAATGAGGTGCCGCCCACGGCGGCTCTCGATCGGGGGAATCGGGCACGCCAAGGCCGGAATGAGATTTCGGCTGTCGTCGAGTGTACGCAAGGCGACCGTCCTGACAAAACCCACCCGACTACTGACTTTCGGCAGTATTCGACGGTGGGGGCCGGGGATAGATTCACCCTGACCTGGTCGCACTCCCCCTGCGGCCATGCCTGCACGACCCGAACGCCGCAAAGGAGCGCCTGCCGATGAGCAGTCAGATCGATCACCTTCTCGACGAGACCCGGCGCTTCGCGCCGTCGGAGGAGTTCGCCGCCCAATCCGTCGCCTCGAAAGAGCTCTACGAGCGCGCCGCCGCGGATCGCGAGGGCTTCTGGGCCGATCAGTCGCGCGAGCTCGTGCACTGGCACAAGCCCTTCACCCAGGTCCTCGACTGGAGCAACCCGCCCTTCGCCAAGTGGTTCGACGACGGCGAGCTCAACGTGGCCTACAACTGCCTCGACCGGCACGTCGAGGCCGGCAACGGAGACCGCGTGGCGCTCTTCTGGGAGGGCGAGCCCGGCGACAGCCGCCGCATCACCTACGCCGAGCTGACGGACGAGGTCAAGCGCGTCGCGAACGTGCTCGAGGGTCTCGGCATCGGGCAGGGCGACCGCGTCGCGATCTATCTGCCGATGATCCCCGAGGCGATCGCCGCGATGCTCGCCGTGGCGCGCGTGGGCGCCATCCACTCGGTCGTCTTCGGCGGGTTCAGCGCGGACAGCCTGCGCTCCCGGATCGACGACGCCGGCGCCAAGCTCGTCATCACCGCGGACGGCGGGTACCGCAAGGGCCGCGTCTCCGCGCTGAAGCCGGCGGTGGACCAGGCGCTGGCCGACCGCGGCGAGGGCGAGCAGCAGACCGTCGAGCACGTGCTCGTGGTCAAGCGCGGCGAGAACGAGGTGGAGTGGACGGAAGGCCGCGACCTCTGGTGGCACGACGTCGTCCCCGCGGCCTCGGCCGACCACACGGCGCAGGCGTTCCCCGCCGAGAACCCCCTCTTCATCCTGTACACCTCGGGCACGACGGGGAAGCCGAAGGGCATCCTGCACACCTCCGGCGGCTACCTCACCCAGGCGGCGTACTCGCACAAGAACGTCTTCGACCTGAAGCCGGAGACCGACGTCTACTGGTGCACCGCCGACATCGGCTGGATCACCGGACACAGCTACGTCACCTATGGTCCGCTCGCGAACGGCGCGACCCAGGTGCTCTACGAAGGCACGCCCGACGCCCCGCACCCCGGCCGCTGGTGGGAGCTCATCGAGAAGTACAAGGTCTCGATCTTCTACACGGCCCCGACCGCGATCCGCTCGTTCATGAAGATCGGTCGCAGCGTCCCGCAGAAGTTCGACCTGTCCTCGCTGCGCGTGCTCGGCTCAGTGGGCGAGCCCATCAACCCCGAGGCCTGGATGTGGTACCGCGAGGTCATCGGCGCCGGCACGACCCCGATCGTCGACACGTGGTGGCAGACCGAGACCGGCGCGATCATGGTGTCGGCGCTCCCCGGCATCACCGCGACGAAGCCCGGCTCCGCCCAGGTGCCGCTGCCCGGCATCTCGATCGACGTGGTGGACGAGCAGGGCGTCGAGGTCGGCAACGGCAACGGCGGGCTCCTCGTCATCACCGAACCGTGGCCGAGCATGCTGCGCGGCATCTGGGGCGACCCGGAGCGCTTCCGCGAGACCTACTGGGAGAAGTTCGAGAAGCAGGGCTACTACTTCGCCGGCGACGGCGCGCGGCTCGACGAGGACGGCGAGCTCTGGCTGCTCGGACGCGTCGACGACGTGATGAACGTCTCGGGTCACCGCCTGTCGACCGCGGAGATCGAGTCCTCGCTCGTCGCGCACGAGGCCACCGCGGAGGCCGCCGTCGTCGGCGCCTCGGACGAGACCACGGGTCAGGCGGTCGTGGCGTTCGTGATCATCAAGGAGAGCTACCTCTCCGCGCACGACCCGGCGGGACTCGCGCAGCAGCTGCGGCTCTGGGTGGGCGAGCAGATCGGCGCGATCGCCCGTCCGCGTGACGTCTACATCGTCGGCGAGCTGCCGAAGACCCGCTCCGGGAAGATCATGCGGCGCCTGCTCCGCGACGTGGCCGAGGGTCGCGAGGTCGGCGACACGACGACGCTCGCGGACACGGCCGTGATGAGCATCATCTCCGCCCAGGTCAAGTAACGCGAGACCCCGGGTTAACGTCGAGACCCCCTGCTGCAGACGTCTGCAGCAGGGGGTCTCGACGTGTGCCCGGGGTCTCGGCGTGCCGGGCGCGGGAACTATGCGAGGCGGAACGTGACCTCGACCTCGACGGGGCTGCCGAGCGGGAGCTCCGCGACGCCGACGGCGGCACGCGCGTGCCGGCCCTCCTCGCCGAAGATCTCGCCGAGCACCTCGCTCGCGCCGTTGATGACGCCGGGCTGTCCGGTGAAGCCCTCCGCCGAGCCGACGAAGCCGCCGACCCGGACGACGCCGGCGATGCGGTCCACGCCGCCCGCGACGTCGGCCGCGGCGGCCAGCGCGTTCAGAGCGCACGTCCGCGCGTACGCCTTCGCATCCTCGGCGGACACCTCCGCGCCGACCTTGCCGGTCGCGGGGAGGGCGCCGTCGACGAACGGGAGCTGGCCCGACGTGTAGACGAGGCCGCCGTGCACGACGGCCGGCACGTAGGCGGCGACCGGAGCGGCGACGGCGGGCAGCTCGATGCCGAGCTCGGAGAGGCGGGCGGCGATGCTCATGCCTGGCCTCCCTCGAACTGGCGCGAGGCCTCGGCGGCGGCGAGACCGGCGTTGGTCGAGCCGTCCGTGGTCACGGGGCGCTTGAAGTAGGCGACCAGACCGCCTTCGGGGCCCTGCACCACCTGGACGAGCTCCCAGCCCTGCTTGCCCCAGTTGTTGAGGATGGCCGCGGTGTTGTGGATCAGCAGCGGCGTGGTGAGGTACTCCCACGTGGTCATGGCACTCCTGTCGATCAGGGCGCGTCCAGGGCAGACCGGGCCGCGCTCGTCAAAGCCGGTATTCAGGGAACTCCCCTACGATCAAGCGTATGCCCCAAAAGAACCGCACGGTGAAGGGCGTGCTCGGCGGTCTCGTCGGGCTCGTCGGACTGAGCGCCATCGCCGGTCTGCTGGTCACCGCCAGCGTCACCCCCGTCCTCGCGATGACCGGCGTCGCCGGCACCACGGCGCTGACCATCTTCGATGAGCTGCCCGAGGTGCTGAAGGTCGACACTCCCATGGAGCAGTCGACCATCTACGCCACGAACCCCGAGGGCAAGCCGGTCGTGCTGGCGTCGTTCTACGAGCAGAACCGCGTCCCGGTGAAGTACGAGGAAGTCTCGCCGGTCCTCTACGACGCGATCCTCTCGAGTGAGGACAAGAACTTCTACACCCACGGCGGGGTCAACCTCGGCGCGACGGTGAAGGCCCTCGTCGACAACGTGCGCGGCACCTCGAGCCGTGGCGCCTCGACCATCAGCCAGCAGTTCGTGAAGAACGTCCGCATCCAGCAGTGCGAGCAGAACGTCAGCACCGCCTCCGAGACCTACGCGGACGAGCTGCAGCAGTGCTGGCAGGACGCCACCAACGCGTCGGGCGTCGACGGCATCGAGCGCAAGCTCCAGGAGATGCGCTACGCCATCCAGATCGAGAAGGACTACTCGAAGAACGAGATCCTCCTCGGCTACCTGAACATCGCGAACTTCGGCGGCACGGTCTACGGCATCGAGGCCGCGTCGCGCTACTACTTCTCCACGTCCGCCAGCAAGCTCAGCGTCGCCCAGGCCGCGACCCTCGCCGGCATCGTGCAGAACCCGAACACCTACCGCATCGACAAGCCGGAGGGCACGTACACGACCAAGGACGGCGTCGCCCACAACTCCGCGGAGGACGGCTACAAGGACGCCAAGGACCGTCGTGACTACGTCCTCGGGCGCATGCTCGCCGACAAGAAGATCACCCAGGCCCAGTACGACGAGGCGATGGCCTCGGCGATCGAGCCGGCGATCACCGTTCCCGTCCAGGGCTGTGCGGCGGCCGGGCGCAACGCCTACTTCTGCCAGTACGTGAAGTCGATCATCGAGAACGACGAGGCCTTCGGCGAGGACATCCAGGACCGTCGGGATCTGCTCCGCCGCGGTGGCCTCAAGATCTACACGTCGCTCGACTTCCGGGTGCAGGACCCGGCCGCCGAGGAGATGGCCAACGTCGTCCCGGCCAACTTCGACAACAAGTACTTCGGCGCCGCGGGCGTCTCCATCGAGGTCGGCACCGGTCGCATCCTCTCGATCACCCAGAACACGATGTTCTCGGAGACGCCGACCACCGATCAGGCGTACTCCTCCCTCGTGTTCGCCGGTGACCAGAAGTACGGCAAGTCCGGCGGCTTCCAGGTGGGATCGACGTACAAGCTGTTCACCCTCATCGACTGGCTCGAGAAGGGGCACTCCGTCCGGGAGAACCTGAACGGCACCGTGCAGACCAATCTGCGGATCCCCGTCTGCGGCAGCCCGCAGGCGACGAACACGGCGGAGATCGGCAACTTCGGCCGCAGCCGCGGCTACCCCGGCACCCCCATGACCTTCACGGCCCAGTCGCTCAACAGTGGCTACTTCGCGATGGCGGCCAAGCTCGACGTCTGCGACATCAACAAGGTCGCCGACAAGATGGGCGTCACGCTGGCCAACGGCAACAAGGTCACCGAGGAGAACGTGCCGTACGACGTGCTCGGCCCGAAGAACATCTCCCCCATCGCGATGGCCAACGCGTACGCCACCGTCGCGAGCGGCGGCACGTACTGCACGCCGCGCGCGATCGACAAGGTGATCGACGCGGAGGGCAAGGAGCGCGAGCTTCCCAAGGCCTCGTGCACCGAGGGCGTGCTCGCCCCGGAGGTCGCCGCGACCGCCGCCTACGCGCTCCAGGGCGTCATGGCCGGCGGAGGCACCGGTGCCAGGGCCAACCCGTTCGACGGCACGCCGCTGATCGGCAAGACCGGTACCCACGACCTCTGGTCGACGATGATGATCGAGTCGAGCACCAAGGTCGCGACCGCGGTCTGGGCCGGCCGGTCGAACGGCAACCACGACAACGTCTTCAACGTCTGGACCGGCAGCCACCTCCTCAACGAGGTGCGCTATCCGCTGGCGAGGGCGGCTCAGCACGCGGCCAACATGGTCTACGGCGGCGACGCCTTCCCACAGCCCGACGGCAACCTCATCCGGCAGATCCGGGTGGACGTGCCCGATGTGGTCGGACAGACGGTGGAGGAGGCGACGGCCACCCTCGAGCGTGCCGGGTTCACCGTCTCGGTGGGCGATCCCGTCGACAGCGACAAGGCGACCAACATCGTCGTCGCGCAGGATCCCAGTGGTCAGGCTCCGTCGGGCGCCACCATCACGATCTCGCCGAGCAACGGTGACGGAGCGACCGTCCCCGACGTCACCGGCCAGTCTCCGACCGCCGCGAACGCCGCGCTGATCGCAGCCGGCTTCACGTCGGTCGAGCGCGCCGGATCGTGCAACGCGGACGATGCCAAGGTGACCTCGACGGACCCGGCCGCGAACACCGCGGCCACGAAGTCCACGCCGATCAGGGTGACGTGCAAGTAGGCGCGCCCCGCGCGGCACACCCGGCCCTCATCGCGCTCGGCGCGGTGGGGGCCGTCGGTGCGGCCGCCGCGGTGTGGGGCATCGGGATCGAGCGCTACCTGTTCACCGTGCGGGAGGTGACGGCGGAGGCCCTTCCCGCCGGCGCGGAGCCGCTGCGCATCCTGCACCTGTCCGATGCGCACATGGCGCCCTGGCAGCGTCGGAAGCAGGACTGGCTCGCCTCGCTCGCCGAGCTTCAGCCCGACCTCATCGTCAACACCGGCGACAACCTCGGTCACGAGGACGGGCTGCAGGGGATCCGTCGCGCCTTCGCTCCCCTCGCCGGCATCCCCGGTGTGTTCGTGCACGGGTCGAACGACGTCAACGTCCCCACGCCGCGCAATCCGCTGCGCTACTTCGCGGGCCCGTCTCAGAAGATCCGACAGCCGGCTCTGCTCGACACCGCCGCGATGGACGACTACTTCACGGACGAGCTCGGCTGGGCCGATCTGAACAACGCCGCGGCTCGGCTGACCGTCCGCGGAGCGCCCGTCGACCTGTTCGGCGTGAACGACGCGCATCGCGACTGGGATCGGCTGGACCTGCTCCCCGACGCCCTGGCCGGCCTCGGTCCCCGCCCGGGCGGTGCTCCCGTGCTGGGGGTGACGCACGCCCCCTATCAGCGGGTGCTCAACGGCTTCGTCGACCTCGGCGCGGACGCGATCCTCGGCGGACACACGCACGGGGGCCAGGTGTGCCTCCCCGGGTATGGCGCGCTCGTCGCCAACTGCGACATCCCCCTCAAGCAGGCCAAGGGGCTGAGCACCTGGACGCACGACGGGCGTTCGGCGCCGCTGAACGTGAGCGCCGGCTGCGGACACTCGATCTACGCCCCCGTGCGCTTCGCGTGCCGCCCCGAGGCGACGCTGCTCACCCTGACCCCGCGCGCCTGAGCCCGTACGACACGGGCGCGGATCCCCGTGCCGAGGGCTCCCGCACGGCGCGCCACGCGGATGTGCGCGCTCGATTCGGTGCTGGAGGCATTTCGCTGTAGACTCGGAGGGTTGCAAAACGGGGTGTGGCGCAGCTTGGTAGCGCGCTTCGTTCGGGACGAAGAGGTCGCAGGTTCAAATCCTGTCACCCCGACCAGTGACACGAGAAGGCCGCCCGCAGGGGCGGCCTTCTCTGTATCGGGATGTCGTGCGAGAGGGGAACGCATGGGGAGGCTCCTGCCGCCGCCGCGTCGTTCGACGCGCATCTGGGCGCTCGCTCTCGGGCTGCCGTTCCTCGCCGGCATCGCGTTCCTCACGCTCACGCCCGCGCGGGTGGAGCAGACGATGCCCTCCGTGGTGGACCTCGCCCTCGGCGCACTCCACCGCGTCGGCTGGACGGGCCTCGACTTCACGCGCCTCGAGATCCTCGCGAACGTCATCGTCTTCGTCCCCGTCGGCATCCTCGCGTTCCTGCTCCTTCCCCGTCGGCTCTGGCCGCTGTCGCTGCTCGTGGGCCCGACCCTCTCGCTTGTGATCGAGACGGCGCAGTACCTGGCACTCCCCCACCGCGCCGCGACCGTGAGCGACGTGCTGGCCAACTCCACTGGGGCGACGATCGGCATCGTCATCGCGGTGTTCTGCACGCTGCTCGCCACCACACCCTCCTCCCGGCCGCGAACACCTACAGTGGAGGCATCATGACATCGCCCTCTCTCGTCGCCTTCGACCTCGATGACACGCTCGCGCCGTCCAAGGGCACGATCGACCCGCGGATCGCCGCGCTCCTGAACGAGCTGCTCCGATCCGTCGACGTCGCCATCATCTCCGGGGGCAACGAGGCGCAGTTCCGCACGCAGGTCGTCGCGCAGCTCGCGGACGCCGACCCGGAGGCGCTCGCCCGCCTGCACCTGCTTCCGACGTGCGGCACGCGATACCTGCGGCATGACGGCAGCGACTTCGTAGCCGTGTACGCCCACGATCTGAGCGACGAGGAGAAGTCCGCCGCCCTCACGGCCCTCCGCGAGGAGGCGGAGCGCCTCGGGCTCTGGGAGGCCGAGCCCTGGGGCGAGATCCTCGAGGACCGCGGCTCGCAGATTACGTTCTCGGCCCTCGGCCAGCAGGCACCGCGTGACGCCAAGCACGCCTGGGATCCGACCGGCGCGAAGCGCGGCGCCCTGCGCGATGCCGTCGCCGCGCGGCTTCCTGGCCTCGAGGTGCGCTCCGGCGGCTCGACCTCCATCGACATCACCCGCGCCGGCATCGACAAGGCGTTCGGCATGCGACAGCTCGCCACGCACACCGGGATCGAGCTCACGGCGATGCTGTTCTACGGCGACCGTCTCGACGAGGGCGGCAACGACTACCCCGTCCTCGCGCTGGGCGTGCCGTCGGTGGCCGTCGAGGGCTGGGAGGACACGGCGGCCCGCCTCGAGGCTCTCCTGCCGACCCTCTCCACCCGGGTCTGACGCGCAGGTTCGCACGACGTCGACCCGCCTGCACGACGGGAGGATCGAATCCGTCGTGCAGGCGTGGTCTGGTCGTGCAGAGGGGTCAGTGCACCTCGACGCCGGCCGCGCGGGAGACGGGCACCAGACGGGTGAGCTGGGTCACGTGCCCGGGCTCGAGCTCCGCGAGCGAGGCCACGCCCAGCAGCCGCATCGTGCGCTCGATCTCGCCGCGCAGGATGGCGATCGTGCGGTCGACGCCCTGACGACCTCCCGCCATCAGGCCGTAGAGGTACGCACGGCCGATCAGCGTGAAGTCGGCACCGAGCGCGACGGACGCCACGATGTCGGCGCCGTTCATGATGCCGGTGTCGATCATGACCGTGAAGTCGTCGCCGACCGCACGCCGGACCTCGGGCAGGAGGTGGAACGGGATCGGGGCGCGGTCGAGCTGGCGCCCGCCGTGGTTCGACAGCACGATGCCGTCGACACCCGCGTCCCGCAGGCGCACGGAGTCCTCGATGTTCTGCACGCCCTTGATGACGATCTTGCCGGGCCAGATGTCGCGGATGACGGCGAGGTCGTCGTAGCTGATCGTCGGGTCCATCGCCGCGTCGAGGAGCTCGCCCACGGTGCCGCCGGTCGTGCTCAGCGACGCGAACTCCAGCTTCGGGGTGGTCAGGAAGTCGAACCACCACCAGGGCCGCGGGATGGCGTTGATGATCGTGCCGAGGGTGAGCTGCGGCGGGATGCTGAAGCCGTTGCGCTTGTCGCGGAGACGGGCGCCGGCGACCGGTGTGTCGACGGTGAACTGCAGGGTGTCGAAGCCCGCGGCGGCGGCGCGGCGGGCGAGCTCGTACGAGATCTCGCGGTCGCGCATGACGTAGAGCTGGAACCAGTTCCGACCGGGCACGGGGCCCTGCGGCTCCCGGACCGTCGCCGCCTTGACGTCCTCGATCGAGGTGGTCCCGAGGGTGGACAGCGTGAACGGGATGCCCGCGGCGGCCGCGGCTCCGGCACCCGCGACCTCGCCCTCGGTCTGCATGAGCCGGGTGAAGCCGGTCGGCGCGATGCCGAACGGGAGCGCGGACGGACCGCCGAGGATCTCGACGGCCGTGTCGACGTCCGGCGCCGGCTTGAGGATGCCGGGGTGGAACTCCACGTCCTGGAACGCCTGACGGGCGCGGCTCAGCGAGAGCTCGCCCTCGGCCGCGCCGTCCGTGTAGTCGAAGGCGGCCTTCGGTGTGCGGCGCTTGGCGATCGTGCGCAGATCGTCGATGGTGAGCGCGGCGTCGAGACGGCGCTTGCGCCCGTCGAGCTCGGGCTTCTTGAACTTCATGAGCTCCAACAGCTCGGCGGGGTTGGGGAGCTGGCGCTGGACCATGTTCTGCCTCTCAGTTCTGCGGGGTGATAGCGCGGGTGAGGCCCGCGGCGGTGTAGTAGCCGGTGATGTGGGCGCGGACCAGGCGCCGGGCGGTGTCGACCTCGCCCGCGTCGATCGCCGCGACCAGTGCACGGTGCTCGGACCGCAGGCGGTCGGCCATGCGGTCCCAGTCGTTGACGGTCGCCGCGCCCGCGAGCACGTACGACTCGATGGCGGAGCGGAGGCCCGCCATCATCGCCGCGATGACGGTGTTGCCGCTGCCCTCCGCGAGGGAGAGGTGCAGCTGCGCGTCGAGGGCCAGGAACTCGGCCGGAGTGAGGGCGCCGTCGTCCATGGCCGTGAGCAGCTCGTGCGCCCGGACGGTGTCCCGGTGGGCGGCCGATGCCATGGCGTCGACGACCGCGTCCTCGAGCACGAGTCGCGTGCGGACGACGTCATCGAGCGGGAAGCCCTGCGCGGCCACCTGGAGCCGCAGGAGCGCCGACATCCCGCCGGTGGGGGTCGCGATGACGATGGCGCCCGCCTGCGGCCCGGAGCCGGTTGCGGTGCGGATGAGGCCGAGCACCTCGAGCACCCGGAACGCCTCTCGCACACTCGACCGCCCGACGCCGAGGTCGCTCGCGAGGTCCCGTTCGGACGGCAGCCTGTCCCCCGGGCCGAGACGACCGTCGAGCAGGTCACGCTCGATGTGCTCGAGCACGAGTCGCCATGCCCGCGCCGGCTGCTCCGTCATCCCGCCTCCTGTGGTCAGACCACAGGTTAGCGCGTGTGGTCAGACCACGCAATGCGGTGATGCGGCGCGCGCGACCCACCCCTATTCGTGCGTCCCGGCCCGGTGCGTACGCACGCAGAGGGGTGGGGCGACCGGAAGGGGGTGGGTCGGCGGGTCAGCCGAGACGGCCGCCGGACTCCTCCAGATAGCAGGTGCCACACAGCGACTCGTAGGTCGTGAGCTCGGGCGAGGCGGAACCGTCGGCGCCCTCGTCGATCGCGACCTGGTCGCCGTCGAACACGAAGCGGCCGCCGACCACGCGGCCGTTGAACACCGCCTTGCGCCCGCAGCGGCAGATGGTCTTGAGCTCCTCCAGGGAGTGCGCGATGGCCAGGAGCCGGGCGGAGCCGGGGAACGCGTGAGTGCGGAAGTCGTTGCGGATGCCGTAGGCCATCACCGGGATGCCGTCCTCCACCGCGATGCGGAACAGGTCGTCGATCTGTGTCGGCGTGAGGAACTGCGCCTCGTCGATGAGGAGACAGGCGACGTCGATCGGGCCGGTCGGGAGGAGCTCCTCCTCCGTGGACCGCTGCATCCGCTCGCGGTGGACCGCGAAGAGCGCGCGCACGTCATCGTCCGGACCGACGAGGAAGTCGACCGGCCGCGTGACGCCGAGGCGACTCTCGATCTGCCCCGCGCCCTTGGTGTCGATCGCGGGCTTGGCGAGGAGCACGTGCTGGCCGCGCTCCTCGTAGTTGTAGGCGACCTGCAGCAGAGCGGTCGACTTGCCCGAGTTCATCGCGCCGTAGCGGAAGTAGAGCTTCGCCACGGGCCCAGGTCAGACGTTGATGCCGAGGACGGCGGCAGTCGCGGCGGTCGACTCCTCCGCGAGCTCCGCGTCGCCGTTGAGCTTCCGGCCGAAGGTGGGGATGAGCTCACGCAGCTGCGACTCCCACCCCGGGTACTCGCCGGGGAAGCACTTCTTCAGCAGGTCGAGCATGATCGGCACGGCGGTCGAAGCCCCGGGGGATGCACCGAGGAGACCGGCGATCGAGCCGTCGCCCGAGACGACCACCTCGGTGCCGAACTGCAGCACGCCGCCCTTCTTCGGGTCCTTCTTCATGACCTGAGCGCGCTGACCGGCGTCGATGAGCGTCCAGTCCTCGTCCTTGGCCGTCGGCATGAACGTGCGGAGGCTGTCGACCTTCTTGCGGTGGTTCTTCATCAGCTCGCTGATGAGGTACGTGATGAGGTCGGGATTGGCGAAGGCGACCCGCAGCATCGGCCAGAGGTTGTGCGGCCGGACCTGCGTGACGATGTCGAGCATCGAGCCGTTCTTGAGGAACTTCGGGCTGAACGTCGCGAACGGCCCGAACATCAGCGATGCCTCGCCGTCGACGACACGCGTGTCGAGGTGCGGGACCGACATCGGCGGCGCGCCGACCGAGGCCTGCGAGTAGACCTTCGCCTTGTGCTGCGCGACGATCTTCGGGTTCGTCGTCTTGAGGAACTGGCCGCCGATCGGGAAGACGCCGTAGCCCTTGATCTCAGGGATGCCGGAATTCTGCAGGAGCTTCAGCGCCCAGCCCCCGGCCCCGACGAACACGAACTTCGCCTTGATCTCGTTCGGGGTGCGGCCGACCGTCGTGCGGTACTTGATGAGCCAGGTGCCGTCCTTCTGACGCTTGAGCGACTTGACCTCGTGGTTCGTGCGCACGGCGACGCCCGAGTCACGCAGGTGATCGAAGAGCTGATGCGTGAGCGCGCCGAAGTCGACGTCGGTGCCGGCGGGCACCCGGGTGGCCGCGAACGGCTCGCCCTTCCGCCGCTTCTGCATGAGCAGCGGCGCCCACTGGTTGATGACGCGGGAGTCTTCGCTGTACTCGATGCCGGCGAACAGCGGCTGCTCCTTGAGCACCTCATAGCGCTTCTTGAGGTAGGCCACGTCCTTCTCACCCCGCACGAACGTCATGTGCGGCGTCGCGTTGATGAAGGTCGACGGCTCGTCCAGCACGCCCTTCTCGACGAGGGAGGACCAGAACTGGCGGCTCTGCTGGAACTGCTCGTTGATCGAGATCGCCTTGGCGGGGTCGAGCGGAGCGTCGCCCTGCTGCGGCATGTAGTTCAGCTCGCACAGGGCGGCATGCCCGGTCCCGGCGTTGTTCCAGGGGTTCGAGCTCTCCTGCGCCACGTCCGACAGCCGCTCGAAGGCGACGATCTTCCAGTCCGGCTGCAGCTCGTGCAGCAGGGTACCCAGGGTGGCGCTCATGATGCCACCGCCGATCAGGACGACATCGACGTTTTCAGTCACCCGAACAGTCTAGTTCGCGGGCAGGACCCCGCCGACCACCGGGCGGTCAGGACACCGGGGCGAGGCGCTCGGCGAGCACTTCGGCGATCTGCACCGCGTTCAACGCCGCCCCCTTGCGGAGGTTGTCGTTGCTGATGAAGAGCACGAGCCCCTTGCCCTCCGGAGCCGACTGGTCGGCACGGATGCGGCCCACGAAGCTCGGGTCCTTGCCCGCGGCCTGCAGCGGGGTCGGCACCTCGTCGAGCACGACGCCCGGCGCCGCGCTCAGCACCTCCCTGGCGCGCTCGGGCGTCAGGTCGCGGGAGAACTCGGCGTGGATCGACAGCGAGTGGCCCGTGAACACCGGCACGCGGACGCAGGTACCGGCGACGCGGAGGTCGGGCAGCTCGAGGATCTTCCGGCTCTCGTTGCGGAGCTTCTTCTCCTCGTCGGTCTCGTTGTCCCCGTCGTCCACGAGGTTCCCCGCGAACGGGATCACGTCGAAGGCGATCGGCGCGACGTACTTCTCGGGCTCGGGGAAGTCGACCGCGGAGCCGTCGTGCACGAGGCGGAGGGTGTCGCCCTGCGCGAGCACGCCCTCGACCTGGCCGAGCAGCTCCTGGGCGCCGGCGAGTCCGGAGCCGGACACCGCCTGGTAGGTCGACACGATCAGGCGCTCCAGGCCGGCCTCGGCGTCGAGGACCTTCAGCACCGGCATCGCCGCCATCGTGGTGCAGTTCGGGTTCGCGATGATGCCCTTGGGCCGGTCGTCGATCGCGTGCGGGTTGACCTCGCTGACGACGAGGGGGACCTCGGGGTCCATGCGCCAGGCGCTGGAGTTGTCGACGACCACGGCGCCGGCCTCGGCGAAGCGGGGGGCGTAGGCGCGGCTGGCGGTGGCACCGGCGGAGAACAGCGCGATGTCGATCCCGGACGGGTCGGCGGCCTCGACGTCCTCGACGATCACCGTCTGTCCGCCGAACTCGATCGCCGTGCCCGCGGAACGCGCCGACGAGAACAGCCGCAGCTCGCGGATCGGGAACGAACGCTCCGCGAGAATCTCGCGCATCACGGTGCCCACCTGGCCGGTGGCGCCGACGATGGCGACGGAGAGTCCTGATTCGGAGATGCGGGTCATGATTTTCCTTGGCTTCGTGCGGTACGGCGTACGAGGCTTCGGGCGCGGCGTCGGGATGCTGATGCTGCGCCTGGCGCCGGTGTCAGGGTTTCCGCGAGTCTATCGCGCCACGACCACCCCGAAGCCCGTCCGTTTCACGAAGGCACGCGCCCCCGGTACATCAGGCGAACGCGGGACAACAGGCACGCGCGGACAGGGCCGCCTGAGTTAGCGCGAACGCCTGAGCTGACGCGGGCCCGGGAGAACAGGCAGTCCCGCGAGAACAGGCGAACGCGGGACAACAGGCACGCGCGGACAGGGCCGCCTGAGTTAGCGCGAACGCCTGAGCTGGCGTGGCGCGCTGGCGTGGAGTCAGCGGCCGGTGCCGGCGTGGACCGTGGCCTCCGCGTCGCCGTCGAGACCGTAGGCGGTGTGCACGGTGCGGGCAGCCTCGGTGAGGTCGGTGTCGCGGAGCACGACCGAGATGCGGATCTCCGACGTGGAGATCATCTCGATGTTGATGCCGCCGGCGGACAGGGCCTCGAACAGGGTCGCCGAGACACCGGAGTGCGTGCGCATCCCCGCGCCGACCACGGAGAGCTTGCCGATCTGGTCGTCGTGGATGAGGTTCTGGAAGCCGACCTCGGTCTGCTCGCCGGCGAGGGCCTTGAGCGCGGCAGCGGCGTCGGCCTTGGGGACCGTGAACGAGATGTCCGTGCGCCCGGTGGCGGAGACGTTCTGCACGATCATGTCGACGTTGGCGCCGGACTTCGCGACGATCTTGAAGATCTCGGCGGCCTTGCCCGGGACGTCGGGCACCCCGGCGACGGTGATCTTGGCCTGGCTGAAGTCGGTGGCGACGCCGGCGACGATCGGTTCTTCCATGACTGCTCCCTCGGCTTCGCGAGGGTTCTTCATGCCCTCGCCCAGAACGTATGTGCCCTCGGCCGACGAGAACGTCGACCGGGCGTGGATGAGGACACCGTGCCGGCGGGCGTACTCCACGGCACGGATGTAGAGGACCTTGGCGCCGTTGGCGGCGAGCTCCAGCATCTCCTCGCTGGAGACGTGGTCGAGCTTCTGCGCCTTCGGAATCACGCGCGGGTCGGCGGTGAAGATGCCGTCCACGTCGCTGTAGATCTCGCAGACGTCGGCCGACAGTGCCGCCGCCAGTGCGACGGCCGTCGTGTCCGACCCGCCGCGGCCGAGCGTGGTGATGTCGCGGGTGTCGCGGTTGAACCCCTGGAAGCCGGCGACGATGACGATGGCGCCCTCGTCGAGCGCCTCGCGGAGTCGCACGGGCGTGACGTCGACGATGCGCGCCGCGCCGTGCTGCGAGTCGGTGATCATGCCGGCCTGGCTGCCGGTGAACGACCGCGCTTCGAAGCCCATGGAGTGGATCGCCATCGCCAGCAGCGCCATCGAGATCCGCTCGCCGCTGGAGAGGAGCATGTCGAGCTCGCGCGGCGCCGGGATCGGCGCGACCTCGTTCGCGAGGTCGAGCAGCTCATCGGTCGTGTCGCCCATGGCGCTCACGGCGACGACGACGTCGTGACCGGCGCGACGCGTGTCGACGATGCGCTTGGCGACGCGCTTGATGCTCTCTGCGTCGGCGACGGACGAGCCGCCGTACTTCTGCACGATGAGGGCCACGTTCACTCCCTGGGATGTCGGGCGGATCCGCCCACGGTCATTCTACGATCGGCGCGCATGCCGCCCCGCGCATGTGACGGCTCAGGCGGGGGCGGGCGGGACGGGCGTCACCGGGCGCAGGCGCCCTCCGGTGGCGGCGAACCAGCACCCGACGATGATCAGCGGGAATCCGAGGAGGAGCCCCGGGGTGAGGGGCTCGGCGAGCACGATGGCGCCGAGCACGATCGCCACGACCGGGTTCACGTAGGTGAACAACGGCGCCCTGACCGGTCCGACCTCGCGGATCAGCGCGAAGAAGGCCAGGAACGCCAGCGCCGTGCAGATGACGGCGAGGGCGAGCAGCGCACCGATCGACGGGAGCGTGGGCACCTCGTGCTGCGTGAGCAGACCGATCGGGAGATAGAAGATGCCGACCATGAGCAGGGACAGCGTGATCGTGCCGAGCGAGGGCACGTCGTTCAACTTGCGCGCCACGATGAACGGTGCGATCGCGTACAGCACCGCGACGAGCAGCACCTCCCCGGCCGCGAGCAGGCTCACCTCTCCCCCGAAGAGCCCGGGCCCCGCCACGACGATGGCGACGCCGACGAAGCCGACGAGCAGGCCGAGGCCGCGGGCGGGACGCAGCACGCCACGGTCGCCGCCGCCCAGCGCGATGAGGGCGGCGAACAGCGGCACCGTGGCGACGAGGAGTCCGGTCATTCCGGAGGGCAGCGTCATCTCGGCATGCCCGAGAAGGAGGAACGGTCCGGCCATCTCCACCGCCCCGAAGGCCAGCACCCACGGCCAGTGCCGGAGCGCCGCGCGAAGGGCGCCGCTGCGCAGGGCGAACGGCAGCAGGAGGAGAGCCGCGATCAGCGTCCGTCCCGCCACGATCGCGGGCGGGGAGATCGAATCCACCGCCACGCTGATGAAGAGGTAGGGAACGCCCCAGAGCAGGGCCATGGCCCCGAAGAGCAGCCAGCCCCGGCGGGAGAAGCCGGACTGCGGGGTCACAGCACGCGCCGGCCCTCGAAGGCCCGGCCGAGCGTCACCTCGTCCGCGTACTCGAGGTCGCCGCCGACCGGGAGGCCCGAGGCGAGCCGCGAGACCGTGATCTGCATCGTCGTCAGGAGCCGGCTCAGGTAGCTCGCCGTCGCCTCCCCCTCCAGATTGGGGTTCGTGGCGATGATGACCTCCTGCACGGTGCCGTCGGCGAGCCTCGTCATGAGCTGGGCGATCCGGAGGTCGTCCGGCCCGATGCCCGCGATGGGGCTGATCGCGCCGCCGAGCACGTGGTACAGGCCGCGGAACTCCCGCGTGCGCTCGATCGCCGCGACGTCCTTCGCGTCCTCGACCACGCAGATCAGCGCCTGGTTGCGGCGAGGGTCGCGACAGATCGCGCAGCGTTCCTGCTCCGCGACGTTGCCGCAGATCTCGCAGAAGCGGACCCGGATGCGGATCTCGGTCAGCAGCTCGGCGAGACGGGCGACGTCGAACGTCGGCGTCTGCAGGATGTGGAACGCGATGCGCTGCGCCGACTTCGGGCCGATGCCGGGAAGGCGGCCGAACTCGTCGATCAGCTCTTGGACGATGCCGTCGTACATCAGGAGAACCTCGTGGGGGGCTCGTAGGGCTCTTCGCGAAGGAACGTCGCGCCGAGCACCTGGCGGATCACGGCCTCTCCGTAGCGCTGCACGCCGCCGGCGGCAGGGGTGCGCTCGACGACGACCGGTGGAGCGGCCGCGGGGGCCGCGCGGGCGGCCGCCTTCGGGGCCGCCGCCGGAGT
>NZ_RBLT01000043.1:0-22217 GCF_003989315.1 Microbacterium sp. HSID17254 | reverse complement strand
GGTGGCACCGCGTGGCAGGCGCTCGACGCCGCCGGGGTGGGGCTGCGGCACCGCGCGCAGCGGGTCCTCGTGATCGGGGCGTCCGGCGGCGTGGGGACCTTCGCCGTGCAGCTCGCGGCGCTCCGCGGGGCCGAGGTCTGGGCGACGTGCCGTCCCCGGAACGCCCTGCTGCTGGAGCGCCTCGGAGCCGTGCGCACGCTCGACCACCGCACGTCTCCGCTCACGCACCTGCCCTCCTCCCGGTTCGACGCCGTCATCGACATCGCGGGAGGGGTGCCGATCCGCGAGCTCCAGCGCCTGGTCCGTCCGGGTGGCCGCGTGGTGCTCGTGACCGGCGACGGCGGACGGGTGCTCGGCCCCGTGCCGCGGATGATCCGCGCCGCCGTGCTCTCGCTCCGCGGACCCCGAGTGGTGTCGCTCACGGCGACCTCGCGCCCGGAGGTCCTCACGAAGCTGCTCGAGCTCGTCGAGGAGGGGCAGCTGGTTCCGGTGATCGAGCGCACGTACCCGTTCGACGAGGCGGTGTCCGCGCTCGCGCACATCGAGGCCGGGCACACGGTCGGCAAGGTCGTGGTGACGCAGCGCGAGGGCTGAGGGCGACACGGGACGGATGCTGGTGGCGCCCAGGGTCCGGTGGCACAATGGTCACCGGCGTGCCCGAGTCGCATCTTCCCCTCCGCCTCGTCCGAGCAGGGGGTCGAAGGACCGCCGGGCCCCTGGACAGCGTCCGCCGCGCCCGTTCACACGAGGAGCATCCATGTCGACGCCGGAGACCGCCGTCACCACCGCCCCCACGCGCACCGCGCACCGCCGCCACTACCTGATGTGCCGTCCCGAGCACTTCACGGTGAACTACTCCATCAATCCGTGGATGGAGCCGTCGCGGCCGACCGACACCGCCAACGCGGTCGCCCAGTGGCAGAAGCTCTATGACCTGTACGTCGAGCTCGGCCACGAGGTCGAGCTCATCGATCCGCTCCCCGGCTACCCGGACATGGTCTACACGGCCAACGGCGGCTTCCTCATCGATGGCCGCGCCTATGTGCCGGAGTTCCGGTTCGTCGAGCGCCAGGGCGAGGCTCCGGCCTTCGCCGACTGGTTCCGCGCCGCGGGTTACGACACGGTCATGCCGAAGGAGGTCAACGAGGGCGAGGGCGACTTCCTGCTCGTCGGCGATGTGATCCTCGCGGGCACGGGCTTTCGCTCCACCGGTGACAGCCACCGCGAGGTCGGCGAGGTCTTCGGCCGCGAGGTCGTGTCGCTGAACCTCACCGACCCCCGCTTCTACCACCTCGACACCGCGATCGCAGTGCTCGACCCCGTGCAGGGCGTGGGGAACGGCGGCCCCGAGCGGGCGAACATCGCCTACCTCCCCGGAGCCTTCGACGACGCCAGCCGTGCCGAGCTGGAGAAGCGCTTCCCGGACGCGATCCTCGTGTCGGACGAGGACGGCGCGGTGTTCGGCCTGAACTCGTCGAGCGACGGCTACAACGTCATCATCTCGCCGCGGGCGAAGGGCTTCGAGCGGCAGCTCCGCGAGCGCGGCTACAACCCGATCACCGTCGACCTCTCCGAGCTCCTCCTCGGCGGCGGCGGCATCAAGTGCTGCACGCTCGAACTGCGGGGTGCGAAGTGACGATCGAGCAGGCGGCGGGCGCTTCGACGAGCTCAGCGACCCAGAGAACGAGCTCAGCGACCCAGGGGGCGGACGCAGCGAACCAGGGAACGGACGCTTCGACCCTTCGACAGGCTCAGGGACCCAGCGCGGTCGCGGAGCCGCACGTCGCGCACAACTACCACCCGCTGCCGGTGATGATCGCGCGCGGCGAGGGGGCGTGGGTCACCGATGTCGAGGGCAAGCGGTACCTCGACCTGCTCGCGGCGTACTCCGCGGTCAACTTCGGGCACCGGCACCCCGCTCTCGTCGCGGCCCTGACCGAGCAGCTCGGTCGGGTCACGCTCGTCAGCCGGGCGTTCCAGAGCGACATGCTGGAGCCCTTCGCCGCGGCGCTCGCCGAGCTCTGCGGCAAGGAGCTCGTGCTGCCGATGAACACGGGCGCGGAGGCGGTGGAGACCGGCATCAAGGTCGCCCGGGCCTGGGGCTACCGCGTGAAGGGCATCCCCGAGGGGAAAGCGCGGATCGTCGTGGCGAAGGGCAACTTCCACGGCCGCACGACGACGATCGTGAGCTTCAGCGACGACGAGACCGCGCACGACGACTTCGGTCCCTACACGCCGGGCTTCGACCGTGTGCCGTTCGGCGACGCGGAGGCGATCGCCGCGGCCATCACGGAGGACACGGCGGGCGTGCTCGTGGAGCCGATCCAGGGCGAGGCCGGGGTCGTGATCCCGCCGGAGGGGTACCTCCGCCGCATCCGCGAGATCTGCGACGAGAAGAACGTGCTGTTCATCGCCGACGAGATCCAGGCCGGGCTCGGTCGGGTCGGCGAGACGTTCGCGTGCGACCGTGAAGGCGTCGTTCCGGACCTGTACCTGCTGGGCAAGGCGCTCGGCGGCGGCATCCTGCCGGTCTCGGCCGTGGTGGGGAACACGGACGTGCTGGGGGTCATCCGTCCTGGTGAGCACGGCTCCACGTTCGGCGGCAACCCGCTCGCGGCGGCCGTCGGTCTCCGCGTGGTGGAGATGCTGCAGACGGGCGAGTTCCAGGAGCGTGCGCGGGCGCTCGGCGCGCACCTCGAGCAGTCACTGCAGCCGCTGATCGGCCACGGTGTCACGGGTGTGCGAATCGCCGGGCTGTGGGCGGGCGTCGACATCGATCCCGCCATCGGCACCGGCCGCGAGATCGCGGAGAAGCTGCTCGACCGCGGTGTGCTCGTGAAGGACACGCACGGGCAGACCATCCGCATCGCCCCGCCGCTCGTCATCCGGGCCACCGAGCTCGACTGGGCCGTCGAGCAGCTCAAGGTGGTACTCGACGCCTGACCCCGGCCGACCCACCCCCTTCTGCACGAGCCACCCCCTTGCGAACGTTCGCAAGGGGGTGGCTCGTCTCGAAAGGGGTGGGTCGACGGCTCAGGCCGGCGGGGAGTCCGGGTCGAGCGTGCGGAGGGTGTCCTCCTCGGCGGCGTTGTCGGCCGCGAGCTCGTCCTCGGTGTTCTCGTCGCCGCCCAGCGGCGCGTCGTGGCCCGGGCCGGAACTGCCCTGGATGGCGCCGCCGGTCGACTCGCCGCGAGAGCTGTCGCCCTGGATCGCGCCGCCGGTGCCGTCGCCCTGGCCGGAGTTCTCGTCAGGGACGTCGACGCCGGGAGCGCCTTCGGCCGGATCCTGCGGGTGCGGGGTGCTCATGTTCTCGTCCATGACCCGACGCTACGACCGTCGGGCCGCGATGAGGAAGGCGTTGACAAACGCCTTCACAGCTCACTCGCCGTCGCGGCGCGGCAGCCGGATGGGCGTGGTCGCCGCCGCCTTCTCCGTGTAGTCGACCGGCTCGACCGCCTGCACGACCCGCAGCGGCCGGGTCTCGTCGAGCGTCAGCCGGAAGCGGCTGCTCTCCTCACGGCGCAGACGCCCGGACGTGAGTACCCAGGTCACCCCGATCGCGCACGCGATGAAACCGGCGGTCCCGCCGAGCATGATGGCGGCGCGAGGACCGAACGCGTCGGCGACCCAGCCGGCGATCGGCGCCCCGATCGGAGTCGACCCCATGATGACGGCCATGTAGAGGGCGAGCACGCGGCCGCGCAGTGCCGGATCCGTCGTGATCTGCACGTAGCCGTTGGCCGTGGTCAGCAGCGTCACGATCATGAAGCCGGTGAACGTGAGCGTGACCGCATAGGAGAGGTAGGTCGGCATCGCGGCCGAGACGAAGGCCGCGATCCCGAAGCCGCCCGCCGCGAGGATCACCACGCGCACCCTCGCCCGGTCCCGACGCGCGGCGAGGAGGGCGCCGATCAGGGACCCGATCGCGAGCACCGAGCTCAGCACCCCGTACCCGTCGGCGCCGGCTCCGAACTCCAGCGCCATGGTCGAGGCGAAGATCGGGAAGTTCATGCCGAACGCGCCGATGAGGAACACCGTCACGAACACGACCTTGAGGTCGCTGCGCGCCCAGACGTACCGGAATCCCTCGGCGAGGCCGCCGCGGTTGCGGTTCTTGGGCCGCGGTGCGAGCAGGTGCGTGCGCATGAGCAGCAGCGCGACGATCATGGCGAGGAACGTCGCGGCGTTGACGATGAACACCCAACCGGAGCCGATCGCGACGATGAGCAGACCGCCGACCGCGGGGCCGATCATGCGGGCGAGGTTGAAGGAGGCGGAGTTGAGCGCCACGGCGTTGGAGGTCTCCGTGGCGGACACCATGTCCGACACGAAGGCCTGCCGCGCGGGGGCGTCGAAGGCGTTGACGATGCCGAATCCGAGGGCGAAGGTGAGCATCATCGGCAGGGTCATCACCCCGGCGAGCAGCAGGGAGCCCACGGCGATCGCGAGGGCGAGGAGTGCGGTCTGCGTGGTCAGGAGGATCTTCCGCCGGTCGAAGCGATCCGCGACCCAGCCGGTCAGGCTCACGAGCACCAGGGGAGGGCCGAACTGCAGCGCCATGGTGACGCCCATCGCGGTCGCGTCGTTGTCGGTGAGCTCGGTCAGCACGACCCAGTCCTGCGCGGTGGCCTGCATCCACCCGCCGACGTTCGACACGAGGGCTCCGGCGAACCAGATCCGGTAGTTGATGTTCGCGAAGGAACGGAACATGGCGTTCATCGCTCCACCGCCCTCCGCATCAGGGCGCTCGCTTCTCGCAGCGTCGCCAGCTCCTCCTCGGTGTAGTCGACCTCGCGGAGCATGTCGGCCAGCAGCACGTCGCGGCGGCGGATGGTCTCGACGACGATCTCGACCCCGGCGGGGGTGATGTCCACCTGCACGCGGCGGCGGTCGTCCTCGTCAGGGGTGCGGGCGACATAGCCCTGCTCCTCCAGGCCGTTCACGATGCTCGTCATCGAGGGGGCGGTCACGCGCTCGCGCTCGGCGAGGGTGGAGATCGTGCGCCGACCGTTCATGCGGAGGTCGGCGAGGACGGCGAGCTGGGTGTCGCTCATCATGTCGGCGGCACGGGCGCAGCGGAGCCGGCGGGCGAGCCGGAACGTGGCCATGCGGAGGTCTGTGGCGGTGAGGTGCAGGGAATCATCGGACGCAGACATACTTAGTTAGTCTATCTAATATTTCTGCCCCGGGGGCCGGGCGAGCCGAGGTCAGCGGGCACAATGGAGGGGTGACCCGAACGATCGCTCTCGAAATCGCCGTCCAGGATCCCGCCGGAGTGCGCATCGCCGCCGAGGTCGGCGCCGCTCGCGTCGAGCTCGCCACAGCCCTCGCGCTGGGTGGGCTCACCCCGTCGCCGGCCACTCTGGAGCTCGCGCTCGAAGCCGCAGGGGCGGACGGCCCCGAGGTGCACGTCCTCATCCGTCCGCGCGCCGGCGGCTTCCACTACAGCGCCGACGAGCTGGCCGTCGCCGAACGCGACGTGCGGCACGCGGTCGCGGCGGGGGCCGCGGGAGTGGTCCTCGGCGCGCTCGACGGCGAGGGGCGACTGGATCGCGACGCCATGGCCCGGCTGCGGGATGCGGCCGGGGGAGCTCCGGCGACCCTGCACCGCGCGATCGACGTGACCGCCGACCCGGTGGCGACCCTGCGGGCCGCGAGGGAGCTCGGGCTCCGGCGCGTGCTCACCTCCGGAGGGGCATCCGCGGCGATCGACGGCATCGACACCCTGCGCGCGCTCGTCGCCGCCGCCGAGGGGCAGATCGAGGTGATGGCCGGCAGTGGCGTCGACGTCGCGAGCGCTCCGGTGCTCGCCCGGGCAGGGGTGGACGCCCTCCACTTCTCCGCGAAGCGGGCCGTGACCGAGGACGGTGGCGTGCGCATGGGCTCCGCCTCCGACGGGGTCGGCGGCTACGAGGTGACGGATCGCGACATCGCCTTCGCCATCCGCGACGCCATCCGCGAGGCGCTCGCGGAGACCGACCGGTAAGGCAGGATCATGACCGAGACCCGCGAGTACACCGACAGCCACGGCATCGCCATCGTCTACGACGTCCACCCGGCGGAGGGGACGCCCCGCGGCGTCGTCCAGCTCCTGCACGGGGTGGGCGAGCACGCGGGACGGTACCCGGCGCTGATCGCCGCGCTCACCGGAGCCGGGTTCACCGTCTACGCCGACGACCACCGCGGGCACGGGCGCACCGGCATGCGTCAGCACGGCGACCCCGCCCAGCTCGGACGGCTCGGTCCCGGGGGTCTCCGGGCGGCCAAGGACGCGGTCTGGCAGCTGACCGGCATCATCCGCGACGAGAACCCCGACCTCCCGCTCGTGCTCCTCGGACACTCGTGGGGGTCGTTCCTCGCGCAGATGCTGGTGAACGAGCACGCGGAGGCCTTCGATGCGGTCATCCTGTCCGGCTCGGCGCTGCGCACGCCCCGCTCCCTGAACCCGGCGCCGCTGAACGCCGCGTGGGCCGCCGACGACGCGACCGGATACGAGTGGCTGAGCCGGGACCCCGCGGTGTGGAAGGCCTTCGAGGAGGATCCGCTCACGACGGGAGTGCCGCTGCTCAAGCTCTTCGGCCTGCTCGACGCGGCGCGGCTGTACGGGCGTCCGGCGAAGCACCTCGCGCGCGACATTCCGGTGCTGCTCCTCGTCGGCCGTGACGATCCGGTCGGCGGTCCCCGCAGCGTCCACAAGCTCGCCGACGCGTACCGCCGGCGCTCCGGGCTTACCGACGTCACGACCCTCGTCTACCCCGACGCCCGGCACGAGATCTTCCAGGAGCTCCAGCAGGACGAGGTGCGCGCCGACGTCCTCGCGTGGCTCGACGCCCACATCCCCGCCCGCTGACCCCCCCCCGCCGCCCCGGCCGGCCCGTTCCGTCCGGGATCACTTTCGCCCCTTCCGTCCGCCACGCGGGATCACTTTGGTGCCCGGAACACGTCCCAGAGGCGCGTTCTTGCGCTCGCGACAAGTGCGGGGCCTCGGCGCGCGTCGACGAGGCAGCGTCCGCGGCGACGTGTCGGGATCACATTCACGCCTCCGGCCATCCCGCGGGATCACTTTCGGGCCTGCGACGGGCTGCGGGAGGGCGTTTTCGAACACACGCGGTGAGTGGGTGCGTTGGCGCCCGGGCTCATCGTCGGGATCACGGGCGCCTCACCCCACTCCGGGACAACGTTCGTGCCTCCCTCTGGCCCTGTGCGGGATCACTTTCGGGCCTGGGGTGGGCGGCGGGAGAGCGTTTTCGAACACACGCGGTGAGCGCGTACGCCGGTGGCCGCGCCGCTGATCGGGGCGGTGGTGGTGAGTTCGGAGCGTACGCGTGGCCGAGGGCCGCGCGGTGGCGGGATCAGAAATGAGCTGGAGGACGGGATGGCGGGTGCGGTTTCGATCCCGAGGGAGGTGTGTGGCGGGCGTGTCCGGGTGCGGGATCAGGAACGGGCGCGGAGCGCGGTGCCAGGGGGCGGTTTTGATCCTGCGCGGGAGGGGGCGGTCGCGGCGGGCGGGTGGCGGGGTCAGAAACGGGCGGGGGAGGGGGTGGGGAGGGACGGGTGTGATCCCACACGCGGATGGAGGGACGGACGGAGGGGGAGTGTGACGCGGGATGACGCGGGGTGAAGGCGTGTGACGGACGGGGGTCACGGGCGACGGGGGCAGCCCTAGATTCGGGGCACATCCGCACGAGCGAGGGGAGGGCCCGCGGCGATGAGCTTCCTGACGGACTGGCACGAGTGGCATGCGGCGCGCGAGCGCTATGCGGGGTCGGAGTACGGGCCGTCCGCATTGGAGTCCACGAACTGGCTCATCACCGAACCCGCCGCGGTCGACGGCGTGCCCGGACTCTGGGCCCTCACCGGGGACGGCGGCATCCGCGGCAGTGAGCTGGGACCGTCGGGGTCGGTCGTCACCCTCCGCGGCACCCAGACCCTGCGCCTCGGGCGGCGCGAGCTGCGTGTGTTCGACCGCAACGGACTGCTGGCGCTCCGCGTCTGGAACCCCGCCCGTCCGCAGCGGGAGTGGTTCACCGCGATCGACGCCTACGCCCCCGACGAGCGATGGCGGATCCCGGCCACGTTCGAGCCCGCGCCGGACGAGCGGATCGTCGTCACGGCGGTCGACGGCGAGGAGCGCGAGACCCCGATCGCCGGACGCCTGCGGTTCGAGCTCGCCGGGGCCCCGCACGAGCTCACGGTCACCCGCAGCGGGAGCGGAGCGCTGAGTGCGGTCTTCGCCGACGGGACGAACGGGCTGGAGACGTACCGGTTCCGGTTCCTCCCCGTCGACGAGCCCGCCGCCGACGGGTCCGCCGTGATCGACTTCAACCGGGCGTACCTGCCGCCGTGCGCCTTCTCCGACCAGTTCATCTGCCCCCTGCCCACACCAGGCAACCGCTACTCCACGCCGATTAGGGCCGGGGAACGCGTCGTCGTGCTCGGCGGCTGACCACGGCGGCAGCGTGCGCCTTAAGCTGGATCCGTGCACGGTGAATACAAGGTTCCTGGGGGCAAGCTCGTCGTCGTCGACCTCGAGGTCGAGAACGACCGGATCGCGCGGTTCCGGCTCGCCGGGGACTTCTTCCTCGAACCGGACTCCGCGCTCGACGACATCAACGCCGCCGTCGAGGGCCTCCCCGCCGAGTCCGACGCCACGGCCATCGCCGCGGCCGTCCGCGGTGCCCTCCCCGAGGGGGCGCAGCTGCTCGGCTTCAGCCCCGAGGCCGTGGGCACCGCCGTGCGTCGCGCTCTGGTCACCGCGCCCGGGTGGCGCGACTTCGACTGGGAGATCGTCCACGAGAAGGCGGTCTCGCCGCGCATGAACCTCGCCCTCGACGAGGTGCTCACCTCCCGCGTCGGCGAGGGGCGTCGGCGTCCGACCCTGCGCATCTGGGAGTGGGACGAGTCGGCCGTCGTCATCGGGTCGTTCCAGTCGTACCGCAATGAGGTCGATCCCGAGGGCGCCGCGAAGCACGGCTTCGACGTCGTCCGCCGCATCTCCGGCGGCGGGGCGATGCTCATGGCGGCGGGACAGATCATCACCTACTCGCTGTACGTGCCGGCCTCGCTCGTGGCGGGCATGACCTTCGCCGACTCCTACGCGTTCCTCGACGACTGGGTGCTGCAGGCGCTCCGGTCGCTCGGCATCGACGCCGTCTACCAGCCGCTCAACGACATCGCGAGCCCGACCGGCAAGATCGGCGGCGCCGCGCAGAAGCGCCTCGCGAACGGAGGTGTGCTGCACCACGCCACCCTCTCCTACGACATCGACGGCCAGATGATGACCGAGGTGCTGCGGATCGGCCGCGAGAAGCTCAGCGACAAGGGGACGACCTCGGCAGCCAAGCGCGTCGACCCGCTGCGGAGCCAGACCGGACTGGAGCGTGCCGAGATCATCGAGCGCTTCAAGGACACGTTCCGCTCGCTCACCTCCGCCGAGGACGGCGGCATCACGCCGGACGAGTACGCCGATGCCCAGGCGCTGGTGGAGTCGAAGTTCTCGACCGACGCGTGGCTGCACCGGGTTCCGTGAGCCCTGCGACAGGCTCAGGCCCTTCGACAGGCTCAGGGACCCAGGGCCCTTCGACAGGCTCAGGGACCCAAGGGGGCGGCCCAGAGGCCCAGGTCCCGGGGCGGGTGTCGGTGATCGAGGGGGACAACCTCGCGGTTGCGGCGACCCTGCCGTCCGGATCCTTCACGCTCGTCTACCTCGACCCGCCGTTCAACACCGGGCGGGTGCGGGAGCGGCAGGTGGTCATCGCCCGCCGCACGTTCCCACCGCAGGAAGAGCCGGCGGATCCGGACGGGGGCAGCCCCGCATCGGCGGAGCCCGCGGCGGAGGGCCGGAGTCCTGAACGGGCGCCCGGCGAGCCCGAGGTGCGGCACGGCTTCCACGGGCACCGGTATGAGCGGGTGCGCGGCATGCTGCGCGCGTACGACGACAGCTTCGACGACTACGGCGCCTTCCTCATGCCGCGGCTGGAGGAGGCCTGGCGGCTGCTCGCGGACGACGGCACCCTGTATCTGCACCTGGATTACCGCGAGGCGCACTACGCGAAGGTCATGCTCGACGCGGTGTTCGGCCGGGACTGCTTCCTCAACGAGCTCATCTGGGCGTACGACTACGGCGCGAAGTCCCGGCGGCGGTGGCCCACCAAGCACGACACGATCCTGGTGTACGTGAAGAACCCGCGGACGTACGTGTTCAACTCCGACGACGTCGACCGGGAGCCGTACATGGCGCCGGGACTGGTGACCGCGGAGAAGGCCGCGCGCGGCAAGCTCCCGACGGACGTGTGGTGGCACACGATCGTCCCGACCACGGGGCGCGAGAAGACGGGGTATCCGACGCAGAAGCCCGAGGGCGTCCTGCGGCGCATCGTGACCGCGTCGAGCCGGCCCGGCGACCGGGTGCTCGACCTCTTCGCGGGCAGCGGCACGACCGGAGCCGTGGCCTCCGCACTCGGCCGGGACGCGGTGCTCGTCGACGACAACCCGGAGGCGGTGCGGGTCATGGCCGCGCGCATCCCGCACGCGGAGGTCCGCCGGGCCTGAGCGGGCCTGGTCGGCAGCGGCCGTCAGATCCCGATCGAGACCTTCCGCAGGGTCTCACTCACCGTCCAGACCGTCCGCATGCCGGTGGTGAGCCGCATCACGGACCCGGGGCCGAGCTCCACCGGAGGGAGCGCGGGCGCGGTGAACGTCACGGTCGCGCGACCGGAGAGCACGACGAACACCTCGTCCTCCTCGACGTCCACCGCGGTGCCCGGCGCCATCTCCCAGACGCCGATCTCGATCCCGCCTGCGTCGTCGAGCACCGTATATGCCGTGGTCGGCGCGCCGTCGCGGACGTCCTCGTCGGGCAGCGGGGTGTGCGTCAGCGCGAGGCATCCGGCGTCGACGACGGCCCCCGGGGCGAGGCCGGTCACGAGTCGAAGCCCATGCCGAGAGCGTCGAGCGTCTTCAGGAACAGGTTGCGGCGCCCCTCGTTGTGGTCGGCCCTGTCCATCGCGGCGCGGACGAGGTTGATCCCGACGGACGCGGCCGGCTCCGGCGGGAACGGGATCGGCTTCTCGCGCACCATCCGCAGCTGCGTGCGCTCGGTCTCCTCGCCGGCGAGTTTGTCGAGCATGACATCGGCGGCGAACCGGGCGGCGCCGACCCCGAGGCCGGTGAACCCTGTGGCGTAGGCGACCCGGCCGCCGCGGGCGGTGCCGAAGAACGCGCAGAACCGGCTCGACGAGTCGATCGCCCCGGCCCAGCGGTGCGTGAAGCGGAGGCCGGCGAGCTGCGGGAAGGTGGTGAAGAAGTGCGAGGCCAGCCGCCGGTGGCTCTCCATCCGATCCTCGTAGGCGGGGCGCACCTTGCCGCCGAAGTGGTAGACCGCGTCGTAGCCGCCGAACAGGATCCGGTCGTCCGCGGTGAGCCGGTAGTAGTGGAACTGGTTGGCGCTGTCGGCGAGCCCCTGGCGGTTCCGCCAGCCGATGGAGGCGAGCTGCTCGGCCGACAGCGGCTCCGTCATCAGCACGTAGTCGTACACGGGCACCGTCATGAGGCGGTTGCGCTTGAGGAGCGACGGGAACACGTTCGTCGCGAGCGCCACCGCGTCGGCGGTCACCCGGCCGTGCTCCGTGACGAGGGTCACCGGACCCGAGTCCGCGCCCTCGATCCGCCGGACGATGCTGTGCTCGTGGATCTCCACGCCGAGCTCGACGGCCACCCGCGCGAGCTCCAGCCCCAGCTTCGCCGGGTGTACGAGAGCGCAGCCGTCCCGGTCCCACGCGCCGGCGAGGAACGTGGGCGAGTGCACCTCCGCCTGCACCGCCTCCCGGTCGAGGAAGCCCTCCTCCTCGCGCAGCCACTCGACCTGATGCGGCTCGACGGCCACCGCGAGCTGGCCCGTCCGCTCGAACTCGGCATCCATGTCGTACCGCCGCACGGTCTCGGCGATGCCGTCGAGGTTCTCGTGGCCCAGCTCCTCCAGGCGGTCGATCTCCTCAGGCCAGCGGTTCACGCCGTTCTCGTGGCCGTGCGTGAGGCTGGACTCGCAGAAGCCGCCGTTGCGCCCGGACGCCGCCCAGGCCACGCGGGACGCCTCGAGGAGCACCACCCTCCGTTCCGGATCCCGCTCCTTCGCGCGCACGGCTGTCCAGAGTCCGGTGTAGCCGCCGCCGACGACCACGAGGTCCGTATGCACGGTGCCGCGGAGCGGCGGGTGCGCGGGACGCTCGACGTCGTCGAGCCAGAAGACCGACAGGGCCGTGTCGCGCAGGGCGTCGTCGATGACGGACTGCGGAGGACGCCGGCGTTCGAAGACCGTGGTGCCCATGTTCACTCCGATGCGAGGGGAGCGCGTCAGCGCGTTCCCCAGTTGTAGAGGTCTTTGTAGAGGCCGGCGTAGAGCAGGCTCTCCGTCTGGATGATGCCGGGGATGGTGCGGATGCGGGTGGCGATGAGGTCGAGCAAGTGGTCGTCGTCCTCGCACACCGCCTCGACGAGGATGTCGAACGTCCCGAGCGTGACGACGACGTACGCGAGCTCCGGGATCGCCGTGAGTTCCTCCGCGATCGCGCGGGGGTCGCCGGACACCCGGATCCCGATCATCGACATGCGGTGGAAGCCGAGCTGCAGCGGGTCGGTCACGGCGACGATCTGGATCAGGCCCGATTCGGTCAGTCGCTGCACCCGCTGGCGGGCGGCGGCCTCACTGAGCCCGACCTCGCGGGCGATCTCCGCATAGGGACGCCGACCGTCCTCCTGCAGCAGTTCGACGATGCGCTTCGAGATGTCGTCGAGGGCGGGGGGAGGCGTCTTCGGACTCATGTACCGATCGTGACATTCGTATGGGTGCTACGCAACTGAATCCGTCGATCTGTGGACGAAAAGCTACAGATTCCGCGTTCGGATGGCTACCATGGCGCTATGTCCTCACCGTCGACGATGACCGTGCCCCTGCAGAACTTCATCGGCGGCCGCGCCGTCACCGCAGCGGGGAGCGGGCGCCTGCCGCTCATCGATCCGGTGACGGAGGAAGCCTACGGCGAGATCCCGATCTCGGACCGTGCCGACGTGGATGCCGCGTACGCCGCGGCCGCGGAGGCGTTCCCGATCTGGCGGGACACGCCGCCGTCCGCGCGCCAGCTCGCCCTGTTCCGCATCGCCGAGGAGATGGCCACGCGGGCCGAGGAGTTCGCCGACCTCGAGTCGAAGGACACCGGCAAGCCCCGGGCGACGCTCGTCGCCGACGAGATCCTGCAGTCGGTGGACCAGCTGCGGTTCTTCGCCGGGGCCGCACGGAGCCTCGAGGGTCGAGCCGCCGCGGAGTACCTCCCCGGGCACACCTCCTTCGTGCGGCGGGAGCCGATCGGCGTGATCGGGCAGGTGACGCCGTGGAACTACCCCCTGAACATGGCGGTGTGGAAGATCGCTCCAGCGCTCGCCGCCGGGAACACCGTCGTGCTGAAGCCGGCGGAGTCCACGCCGCTCACCACGCTGCTGCTCGCGGAGATCGTCGCGCGACACACCCCCGCCGGCACCCTCAACATCGTTCTCGGCGACCGCGAGACCGGAGCAGCCCTCGTCGAGCATCCGACGCCGCAGATGGTGGCCATCACCGGCTCGGTGCGCGCGGGCATGGCCGTGGCCCGCTCGGCAGCCGACGACGTCAAGCGCGTGCACCTGGAGCTCGGCGGCAAGGCGCCCGCGATCGTCTTCCCTGACGCGTCGATCGAGAAGGCGGTCGAGGGCATCGTCACCGGGGCCTTCTTCAACGCGGGGCAGGACTGCACCGCGGCGACTCGGGTGCTCGTGCACGCGTCGGTGCACGACGAGCTCGTCGCCGCACTGGTGGAGCGGACCCGCACGCACGCGCGGACCGGGGCCCCGGACGACGAGGGCGTGCTGTACGGGCCGCTGAGCAGCGCGGCCCAGCTCGCGCAGGTACAGGGCTTCGTTGACCGGCTTCCCGCGCATGCGACGGTCGCGACCGGCGGGGCGCGGCAGGGCGACCGTGGCTACTTCTGGGAGGCGACCGTCGTGACCGGCGTGCAGCAGGACGACGAGGTCGTGCAGGGGGAGATCTTCGGACCGGTGCTGACCGTGCAGCCCTTCGACACCGAGGAGGAGGCGCTCGCGATGGCGAACGACGTGCCGTACGCGCTCGCCGCATCGGTGTGGACGCGGGATCATGCCCGCGCGATGCGCCTCTCCCGCGACCTGGACTTCGGGTGCGTCTGGATCAACACCCACATCCCGTTCGTGTCGGACATGCCGCACGGTGGTTTCAAGCACTCCGGATACGGGAAGGACCTGTCGCAGTACGGCTTCGACGACTACACCCGGATCAAGCACGTGATGAGCGCGCTGGACTGACGGCGGGACCGCTTCAGCGCGGGGCGAGGTGCTTGACGCGGCGGTGCTCGCGGAGCGTGAACTGCGGGCGCTGATCGATCTTCGTGGCTCCGTCGAGCTCCCACCCGTGCCGGGCGTAGAAGCCGTCGGCCCGGTCGTTGCCGTCGAGCACCCAGAGGTAGGCGCGGGTGTGGCCGGCGTCGATCATACGCTGCTCGGCGGCGTCGAGGAGGGCGTGCCCCGCCCCCGTCGACCACGCGGTCGGGTCGGCGTAGATGCCGTACAGCTCGGCGTCGTCCAGGCCGTCGGGGTCGCGGCCGGAGCCGAACGACGCCCAGCCGACGACGGTGCCGTCGCGCTCGGCCACCAGGGTCCCGAGGCTCGTGGGCAGCGGGTCGGCGAAGATGCGGCGCCACCCGTCGGCCCGCTCCGAGACGGACAACCCGTCCAGCACCTCCTGGTCGATGAGGCCCTCGTAGGCCGCCTGCCACGAGCGCACATGCACTCCGGCCACGGCCTCGGCATCGTCGGCGACGGCGTCTCGGATCACCAGGGGCGTCATCCCTCCACCCTATGCGGACCCCCCGACGTCCTTCCGTCCCCTCCCGTCCCTTCCTCCTCCGACACCCGGGCACACCTGCACGACCCGGGTACGTCTGCGGGACCGAAACCCGTGTTCCGTCGTGTGGCCGTGCCCGGGGCGTGCAGGTGACACAGCCGGAGAGGACGGGTCGACGGGTGCGACGCGATGTGGCAGGCTGGCGGGCACCGACTCCGCACGAGAATCGACCCCCCGAGGTTCCGCCGCATGTCACGACCCCTCGCAGGACCGCAGACCCTGCTCCGTACACTCAACGGCCGCGCGATCCTGGAGCGCCTCGCCCGGAGCGGACCGCAGACTCGGGCCGAGCTCATGGCGGCGACCGGCCTCTCCCGCACGGCCGTGACCCAGGTGCTGCGGATGCTCGACACCGCGGGAGCCGTCACCGCGGCCGGGGTCGACCGCGACACCCGCGGACCGGCGGCCGGCCGCGTCGCGCTGCACCCCGCCCTCGGCTTCGCGGCCGCCGTGCACGTGGACCATCACGCGGCCCACGTCGTCTTCGTCGACGCGACTGGCACCGTCAGAGCCGAGCGGCACGGAGCCTTCCCCGCGGGCGAAGACCGCGTCGCGCACATCGCCGCCCTCGTCGCGGCCTGCCGCCGGTCCGTGAAGGGCGCGCTCCACCTCGCCGTCGTCGGAGTGCCCGGGATCGTGGCCGCCGACGGCGCGATCCGCGACGACCAGGGGCCGGACGGCGGCGCATTCCGCGCGGCTCTCGCGGCCGCCCTCGACTGCCCGGTCCGCGTCGAGAACGACGTCAACCTCGCCGCCCTCGCCGAGTCGACCACCGGCGTCGGCATCGACCTCGCGAGCTTCGCGCTCCTGCTGCTCGACGACGACCTCGGCGCCGGCATCGTGATCGACGGGGCGCTGCACCGCGGGTTCTCCGGCGTGGCGGGCGAGGTCATGTACCTTCCGCAGACGCCGGTGCCCATCGGCGCCCCGGTCGCGGGCGCCACGGTGGTGCGCGACCTCGCCCTCGGCCTCGGACTGGATGTCGACGCGCCGTTCCTCGCCCACCTGGAGGCGGCGCGGCACGGCGACGAGGCGGCGCAGGCCCTCGTCGCAGAGATCGGACGGCGGCTCTTCCTCGCGGCGGGCAGCGTCGCCCTCGTGCTCGATCCCGAGGCCTTCATCCTCGGCGGGGAGGCGGTGCACCCGGCGCTCCTGGACGCGATCGAGCGGGTCGCGGACGAGTTCTCCGCGCAGCTGCCGCTCCGGTTCCTCGCCTCGGCGTTCGGTCCGGAGGCGCCGCTCGTCGGAGCCGTCGGGGAGGCGGCCTCCGCGCTCCGTGCCGACGTCTTCACCCGGATCCTCACCCCCGCCCGCGCAGCCGCCGCCGGCCGCTGACCGCCCGCCCGACAGGACACGCCATGACCGCCTCCTCCGCCCTCGCCGACCGACTCGGACTGCCGTCCGGTGCCAGGGCGGTCATCCTCAACGCCGACGACTTCGGGATGTGCCATGCCGCCAACGCCGCGATCTCCGGTCTCCTCGTGCGCGGCCGGATCGACTCGGCGACGGTGATGGTGCCCTGCGCGTGGTCCCCGGAAGCGCTCGCCTTCGCCGCCGCGCACCCGGACCTCGACGTGGGCGTGCACCTCGTGCTCACGAGCGAGTGGCGCCGGTACCGATGGCGCCCGCTCACCGGCGCCTCGACCCTGGTCGGTGCCGACGGCTTCTTCCCCGCCGACGTCGCGACGGTGGAGCAGCACGCCTCCGAAGAGGACGTCGCGGCCGAGATCGCCGCCCAGCTGCAGACCGCGCTCGATGCCGGCGTCGACGTGACCCACCTCGACAACCACATGGGATCCGTCTACGGGCTGCTGACCGGCCGGGACTTCCTGCGCGCCGTCTTCGAGCTCGCCGCCCGGCACGGCCTCCCCTTCCGCCTGCCCCGCGAGATGGAGGGGGCGGACGCCGATCCGATGCTGCAGGCGAAGCTCACCGAGGCCGCAGCGGTGGCCGATGCGTTCGGCGTGGAGATCGTCGACCGGCTGTGGACGCACCCGTTCGAGCTGCGCGGCGAGGGCACCGCCGACGAGGAGTCGTACGAGCAGGTCCGAGACGGCTTCCTCGCGGTGCTGCGCGCCGTCCCGCCCGGGGTCACCGAGATCTACCTGCATCCGATGGCCGACGGCGAGGAGCTGCGCGCGGCGGTGGACTTCGCGGCGGCCAAGCGCGGCTACGAGCTGCGGCTGCTCGACGACCCTCTCGTGCAGCAGACGATCGCCGAGGAGGGCCTGGTCCGCGTCGGCTGGCGCGCGCTGCGGGACCTGCAGCGCGGAGACGCCCGGTGACGGCGCTCGGCGAACGGCTGCGCGACCGCCGGCTCGACGCCGCTCCTACCCGCGCCCAGACCATCGCCTTCGGGGCCTCAGGGTTCCCGACGCAGCTGATGACGCAGACCTTCTCGGCATTCGTCGTGTACTTCTACGTCTCGCACCTCGCCGTCCCCGCGGGGTGGGTGGCGGCGGCGATGATCGCGCACGGCATCCTCAACGCGGCACTCAACCCGGTCGTCGGGGCGCTCTCCGACCGGATCCGCACGCCGTGGGGCCGCCGCATCCCGTGGATCGGGCTGGGCATCGTGCCGCTCGTCGTGGCCTTCGCCCTCGTCTGGATGCCGCCCGCGCTCCCGGCGGCCGGGCTCATCGTCTGGTTCCTCGTGGTCGTCGCGGTCTACGACATCGCCTTCGTCGTGGTGGTGCTGAACATCTCCGCGCTGTTCCCGGAGATCTTCCGGACCACGGAGGAGCGCGCCCGCGGGAACGTGCCGCGGCAGATCTTCGCGATCCTCGGCATGGTGCTCGGCACGGCCGGCGCCCCCGCGCTCTACGACGCGATCGGCTGGCCGGGGATGGCGCTCGTGCTGTCCGGCGTCTGTCTCGTGCTGCTCGCCTGGTCGTTCCTCGGCGGGATGATCGAGCGCCGGGTGCCGGAGGCCGCCTCCGAGGCGATGCGCTGGCGGGACCAGCTCGTCTACACGTTCCGCAACCGCGCCTTCGTGCCGTACGTGCTGGGCTCGCTCTGCGTGCAGACCTCGATCGCCGTGATCCTCGCCGCCGTCCCGTTCTACGTCCGCTACTCGCTGGGGGCGGCCGAGGGCGAGGGGAGCCTCCTTCTCGGCGCCATCTTCCTCACGGCGATCCCGTCGATCGTGCTGTGGAGCGCGGTGGTCCGGCGCACCTCCCCACGCACGGCGCTGCTGTGGAGCGTCGGGGTGTTCGGGGTCGCGGTGCTCGGCTACCTCATCCCGACGTCCGTGGGGGCGGCGGCTCTCGTCGGGATCGCGGTGGGGGTCGGCGTCGGCGGGCTGCTGCAGCTGCTCGAGGTCGTGCTCGCGCAGATCATCGACGACGACGCGCACCGCACGGGCCACCGCCGCGAGGGCGCCTACTTCGGCGTGAACGGCTTCGTCGTCCGCGGCTCCGTCGTCCTCCAGGCGATCGTCGCCGCGGCCGTGCTGACCGCGACCGGCTTCGACGCCGAGCTCGGCGACGCGCAGCCGGAGGCCGTCGACGGCGGCATCCGGCTCATGCTGGCGGTCATCCCGCTGGCGTTCACCGCCGTCGGGTGGCTGTGCTTCTGGCTCTACCCACTGCGCACGCGCGACGTCTGAGGTCAGCCGGCGGCGCGGCGGGCCTCCCAGCCCGTACGCACCATCTCGTCGACCGTGTAGCGCATGGTCCAGTCGAGGTCGCGGGCCGCGAGTTCGCCGGTCGCCACGATCCGATCCGGGTCGCCGGGGCGGCGCGGACCGATCTCCGGGGTGAAGTCGATGCCGGTGACGCGAGCGACCGCATCCATGATCTGCTTCACGCTGAGGCCGTCGCCGGAGCCGAGGTTGTACGCGGGCTCGATCGGAGCCCCCGAGGCCAGGCGCTGCGCTGCGGCGACGTGGGCGGCGGCGATGTCGCCGACATGCACGTAGTCGCGGACGTTGGTGCCGTCAGGGGTGTCGTAGTCGTCGCCGAAGATCTTGGGGGTGCGGCCCTCGATCAGCGCCTCGAAGACGATGGGGAAGAGGTTGTGCGGGCTGACGTCGTAGACCGTCGGGTCGGCCGAGCCCACGACGTTGAAGTACCGCAGCGAGGTGTGGCGCAGCGGGCGGTCGGAGTCGGCGGTGGCGATCGCCTGGTCACGGATCAGCCATTCGCCGATGAGCTTGGACTCGCCGTAGGGGCTCGCGGGCTTCTTGGCGGTGTCCTCGACGACGAGCGACACGTCCGGAGTGCCGAACACGGCCGCCGAAGAGGAGAAGACGATGTTCGCGACGCCCGCCGCCGCCATCGCCTCCAGGATGATCCGCGTGCCCTCGACGTTCTGGGCGTAGGTGTGCAACGGGCGCTGGACCGAGACGCCGGCGTACTTGTAGCCCGCCACGTGGATCACGCCCTCCGCCTCGTGCGTGCGCAGCGTCTCCTCGACGAGGGCGCGGTCGAGGATGCTGCCCTGCACGAACGGCACGCCCTCCGGCACGAAGGAGGCCAGACCGCTGGAGAGGTCGTCCAGCACGACGGGGGAGAGGCCGGCCTCCGCGAGGGCGCGGACGACGTGGGCACCGATGTAGCCGGCGCCGCCGGTGACGATCCAGGACATGCGTTCCTCTCCTGCCGCGGCGGTGGCGGCTCGACCCTTCATTGTGTCAGGCGTCGCGGCGCGGACCTGCGGACGGGCTGACCTCGAACAGGTGCGGGGCGACGAAGCCCTCGGCAGCGAACCGCCCCCGCACCGCGTCGGCGAGGTGGGGCACGGCGTCGCGGTCGACGAGGGCGATCGCTGCGCCCCCGAACCCGCCGCCGGTCATGCGCGCACCCACCGCGCCCGACGTGAGGGCGGTCTCCACGGCGGCGTCGAGCTCGGGCGTCGAGATCTCGAAATCGTCGCGCATGGACGCGTGGGAGGCGACGAGGAGGTCGCCGATGCCGCGCGCGCCCGCGGTGCGCAGGGTCGCGACGGTGTCCTGCACGCGCTGATTCTCCGTGACGATGTGCCGCACGCGGCGGAAGGTCACGTCGTCCATCAGGCTCTCGGCACGGGCGAGGTCGGCCACCGCGACGTCGCGCAGCGCCGGCACGCCGAGGATCGCGGCCCCGCGCTCGCACGCGGCGCGGCGCTCCCGGTAGCCGCCGGTGGAGTGCGCGTGCGTGACACGGGTGTCCATCACGAGCACCGCGAGTCCGGCATCGGCCATGCCCAGCGGCACGACCTCGGCGGCGAGGGAGCGGCAGTCGAGGAAGATCGCGGCGTCGGGCTCGCCGAGCATCGAGGCCATCTGGTCCATGATCCCGGTGGGCGCGCCCACGGCCTCGTTCTCCGCCGTCCGCCCGACGCGGGCGAGGGCCACGGCGTCGAGATCGGTGCCCCAGAGCTCGTTCAGTGCCGCGGCCGTCGCGCCCTCGATCGCGGCGGACGACGAGAGACCGGCACCGACCGGGACGTCGGAGGCGATCGCGATGTCCAGGCCGGAGACCGCGGTCATGCCGGCCGCTGCACGGAGCGCCCAGGCGACGCCCAGCGGGTAGGCGGCCCACTCCGGCACCGCGGGCTCCGTCCCGGGTGGGGTGGGGAAGAGGCGGTCCAGCTCGTCGAGGGCCACTTCCACCGGCTCGTCCGCGAAGGTCGAGGCGACGCGGAGCCGGCCGTCGGCGCGGCGACCGACCGCGGCGACCGTCCGCTGCGGGATGGCGAACGGGAGCACGAAGCCGTCGTTGTAGTCGGTGTGCTCGCCGATGAGGTTCACGCGTCCCGGCGCCGACCAGACGCCGTCCGGGGTGCGCCCGGCGAGGGCGGCGAAGAGCTCGGCGGCGGCGTCGTGTGCGGAGGTCATGCGGAGGCTTCCTGATCGGTGCGGGCGATCGCTTCGCGGAGTCGGGCGGCGCCCTGCTCGGGCGCGACCTCGGCGGCCCACGCCCACATCGCGGCCTCGGAACCTGCGAGGAACTTGAGCTTGTCGGCGGCGCGGCGCGGGCTCGTGAGCTGCAGGTGCAGGCGCACGGTGTCGCGGCCGACGTGGACCGGAGCCTGGTGCCAGGCGGCGATGTACGGCGTCGGGCTGTCATAGAGCGCGTCGACACCGCGGAGGAGGCGGAGGTAGAGCGGGGCGAGCTCGTCGCGCTCCTCCGCCGTGGTCTCGGCGAGGTCCGGCACGTGCCGATGCGGCATGAGGTGCACCTCGAGCGGCCACCGCGCCGCGAAGGGCACGAACGCCGTCCAGTGCTCGCCGCGGAATACCACCCGTTCGGACGCCTGCTCCTCGGCGAGGATGCGGGCGAAGAGGTCGGGCGCGGTGCGGTCGACCGCGTCCAGCACCCGGGCGGTGCGCGGGGTCACGTAGGGGTACGCGTAGATCTGGCCGTGCGGGTGGGGGAGCGTGACGCCGATCGCCTCGCCGCGGTTCTCGAACGGGAAGACCTGCTGGATGCCGGGGAGGGCGGACAGGGCGGCGGTGCGGTCGGCCCAGGCCTCGATCACGGTGCGGGCGCGGGTCACGGTCTGCGTCCCGAAGGAGCCGGAGTGCTCGGGGCTGAAGCACACGACCTCGCAGCGGCCGACCGCGGTACGGGTGCGCCCGAGTCCGAGGGCCGCGAGGTCGTCGAGGCCGCGCGGGGGGTTCGTCGCCCTGGGGGCGGTGCCGACCGGCTCGGCGAGGGCGGGGCCGAACGCGGGGGAGCGGTTCTCGAACACGGCCACGTCGTACCGGGACGGCGCGTCGGACGGCTTACCCGGCGCCTGCGGGGCGAGCGGGTCGGCGGCGGCCCCGAGTCCGAGGGCCGCGAGGTCGTCGAGGCCGCGCGGGGGGTTCGTCGCCCTGGGGGCGGTGCCGACCGGCTCGGCGAGGGCGGGGCCGAACGCGGGGGAGCGGTTCTCGAACACGGCCACGTCGTACCGGGACGGCGCGTCGGACGGCTTACCCGGCGCCTGCGGGGCGAGCGGGTCGGCGGCGGCCCCGAGTCCGAGGGCCGCGAGGTCGTCGAGGCCGCGCGGGGGGTTCGTCGCCCTGGGGGCGGTGCCGACCGGCTCGGCGAGGGCGGGGCCGAACGCGGGGGAGCGGTTCTCGAACACGGCCACGTCGTACCGGGACGGCGCGTCGGACGGCTTACCCGGCGCCTGCGGGGCGAGCGGGTCGGCGGCGGCCCCGAGTCCGAGGGCCGCGAGGTCGTCGAGGCCGCGCGGGGGGTTCGTCGCCCTGGGGGCGGTGCCGACCGGCTCGGCGAGGGCGGGGCCGAACGCGGGGGAGCGGTTCTCGAACACGGCCACGTCG
>NZ_RBLT01000042.1:0-24422 GCF_003989315.1 Microbacterium sp. HSID17254 | reverse complement strand
CCTCCCCTTCGCGCTGGCTCTGCCGCTCTACGTCGGCGTGGAGACCGTCCTGTCGGGCTGGTCGGCCGTGATCCCGGAGCGGGCGCTCGCGATCGAGCCCGCCACCGCCGCCCTCGGCACCTCCGCCTTCTGGGCGCTGATGTCCGTCGGCCGCTTCGGCGCCGCCGCTCTCCGGCGCGCGGCGGTTCCGCCGCTCGCGCTGCTGGCGACCACAACCGGGGCTGCCGCCCTCCTCCTGGTGCTCGCCGGGGTGCTCCTCGGCGAGCAGCCGGTCGCGGCGCTGCTCATCCTGGCCGTCGTGGTGGTCCTGCTGGCCCCGAGCTACGGCCTCATCCTCGGACTCGCGCTCGACCGACTCGATCCGGCCCGCAGCGCCGCGGTCACCGGGGCGCTCGTGGCCTGCGGCGCGGTCGGCGGCACGTTCGTCCCGACGCTCGTCCTGCTGATCGGGCGCGACCCGGCGTCGAGCGTCACGTTCCTCGTGTCCGCCGTCCTGTGCGCGGTCATCCCCGTGCTCATGCTCGTGGCGTCACGCTCCGGGCGCGCCGTCCCTGCGCTGCGGTGACTCACTCTTCCTCCCCCATCGAGCCTGCACGCGACCTCTTCACAGATGCCGGAATTCCGACCGGCGCCCGCATGGCGACCACGTATCGTCGAAGCCATACCCGCACCGAGGAAGGGAGCACCGTGTCCGCGGACACCCTCACGATCATCGTCAGCGCGATCGGCGTCGTGCTCACCCTCGGCGCGAGTCTGTTCGCGGCAGGGGCGTGGATGATCCGTCGCATCGACGAGCGTCTCGGCGCCGTCGACCACCGGCTCTCCACAGGCATCGGCTCCGTCGAAGAGAAGCTCGGCGCACGCATCGACACCGTCGAAGAGAAGCTCACCACACGCATCGACACCGTCGAAGAGAAGCTCACCGCACGCATCGATGCGGTGGCGGCGGACGTCACGGATCTGAAGATCGCCGTCGCCCGGCTCGAAGGGCCCCCGCGACACCTGCTCGTGTCAGGGAGCTGACACTCCCGTCAGCGCAGGACGAGGGCGGCGGCGCCGATCAGCGGCCCCTCGTCGCCCAGGCCCGAGCGGACGACGCGGGTGCGACGGGAGTACTCGTGCACGGCGCTGGCGGTGAGAGCCTGCTGGACGAGGTCGATGTAGTCCGCCGACACCCGCGAGAAGCCGCCGCCGATGGCGACGACGTCGAGGTCGACGAGGGTGGCGGCATCGGCCAGTGCCTCCCCGACGGCGCGGGCCGAGCGCTCGATCGCCGCGCGGGCGACGGCGACACCGGCCTCGGCGTCCCGGGCCAGGTCCTCCCCGGTCGCGCCGGACCAGCCCTGCTCCCGCGCCCAGGCGGCACTGGCAGGTCCGGAGGCGATCTCCTCGAGAGTGAGCCCGCCCTCGCGGCGCACCTGCCCGAGGTGCCCGGCGTTGCCGCTCGCCCCGGGCACATACGCACCGCCCACGACGAAACCGCCGCCGACGCCGGTGGACACGACGATCGACAACGAGGCTCCCGCCTGCTGCGTCGCCCCCAGCCACGACTCCGCGAGCGCGAGCGCGCCGCCGTCGTGACCCAGGACCGCCGGGACGTCCCGTCCGAGTGCGGTCGAGGCCGCACGGCCGACCGCGTCGACGAGGCCGAACCCCCGCGCGAGGGGCATGTTCACCGGCAGGATCTCACCGCGGGTCCGATCCACGGGACCCGCGCTGCCGATCCCGGCGCCGACGAGCTCCGCATCGGCGGGCAGGGCCGCGAGCGCATGCCGCACGATCGCGTCGACCGCCGCCGTCAACGACGCGGACGTCGCCTCGCGGCCGGTGGGCTGCCGGCTGCGGCTGCCGGGGACGAGCGTGCCGTCGTCGGCGACGAGGGCGGCCTCCATCTTCGTGCCGCCCACGTCGACGGCCAGCGCATAGCGGCTCACTGCGGGTCGAGTCCGAGGTCGTCGAGGTCGAAGGCCGCGCGCCACTCCAGGCCCTCGGCCTCGATGGCGGCCTGCGCGCCGGTCTTGCGGTCGACGATCACCGCGACCGCGACGACCTCCGCACCTTCCTTGCGCAGCGCCTCGACCGCCTTGAGCGCGGACTGCCCGGTGGTCGAGGTGTCCTCCAGCACGACCACGCGCTTGCCCTTCACGTCGGCGCCCTCGATCTGGCGACCGCGGCCGTGGTCCTTCGGCTCCTTCCGCACGACGAACGCGTCGAGCGGACGGTCGGTGCCGACCGAGGCATGCAGGACGGCGTTCGCGATCGGGTCGGCGCCGAGCGTCAGACCGCCGACGGCGACGACGTCGAGATCGGCGATCAGGTCGAGCATGATGCGGCCTATGGCCGGAGCGGCGCGGTGGTCGAGGGTGAGCTTGCGCATGTCGACGTAGTACGTCGCCTTCTTGCCGCTGGAGAGGGTGAAATCGCCGTGGAACACCGCCTCGTCCGTGATGAGGGCGAGGAGGGTCTGGCGGTCTGCGTCGAGTGCGGTCACGGCATCCAGTGTAGGAGGCACACCCTAGGCTGGACGCATGCGCTTGGCCACCTGGAACGTCAACTCCATCCGCACCCGCGTCACCCGCACCGTCGAGTTCGCCGTCCGTGAAGACATCGACGTGCTCGCGATGCAGGAGGTGAAGTGCAAGCCGGAGCAGTTCCCGTATGCACCGTTCGAGGAGGCCGGCTACCACGTCGAGGTGCACGGCCTGAATCAGTGGAACGGCGTCGCCATCGCCAGCCGGCTGCCGATCACCGACGTCCGCACCGCCTTCGACGGCATGCCCGGGTTCGCGAAGGGCCACGAGGGCCCCGATGCCCCGCAGGAGGCGCGTGCTCTGGGCGTCATGGTCGACGGCGTGCGCGTCTGGAGCCTGTACGTGCCCAACGGCCGCTCGCTCGACGACCCGCACTACGTCTACAAGCTGCACTGGCTCGAGCAGCTCAAGCAGTCCACGGCGGCCGAGCTGTCGGCGAATCCCGACCTTCCGCTCGCCCTCGTCGGCGACTTCAACATCATCCCGTTCGACCATGACAACGGCGACCCCGACATCGTGGTCGGCCGCTCCACCCACGTCTCCCCCGCCGAGCGCGACGCGTTCTTCGCGCTGACCGACGCGGGCGTGACCGACGTCGTGCGCCCGCTGCTCCCCGAGGGTTACACCTACTGGGACTACCAGCGGCTGAAGTTCCCGCGCAACGAGGGCATCCGGATCGACTTCATCCTCGGCTCGAAGACGTTCGCCGATGCCGTCACCGGGGCGTCGATCCACCGCAACGAGCGTAAGGGCGAGCAGCCCAGCGACCACGTGCCCGTGGTGGTCGATCTGGACTTCGGCGGCGACGACGCCGACGACGACCTGCCGATGATCTTCTCCTGACCTTTCGACAGGCTCAGGGACCTACCCCGTGCGGCTGATCGCGACCGACCTCGACGGCACCCTGCTCGACAGCTCGTCCGCGGTGTCGCCGCGCACCCGTGCCGCGCTCGACGCCGCGCGGGACGCGGGCGTCGCGGTGGTGCCCGTCACCGCCCGCCAGCCGATCGGCCTGCGCGTGATCGCCGCCGACGCCGGCTTCGACGGGTGGGCGCTGTGCGGCAACGGCGCGTACGCGACACATCTCACCGAGGGCCGCATGCTGTTCGCCGAGGAGCTGCCGCCCGCGACGCTGCGCACTCTCGCCGACGCGCTGCGCGCCAGCGTCCCCGGCCTCCTCTTCGCGAGCGTGCGGGAGGGCGGCGAGACATTCGTCGCACAGCACGGGTACGCGGCGATCGCGCAGCTGTCCGATCACAAGCGTGACCCCGCGACGATGGGCGGCGTGCCGCTGGACGAGGTGCTGGCCGCGCCGACGCTCAAGCTCGTGATCCGGCACCCCGAGCTCGCGCCCGCCGCACTCTTCGAGACCCTGCGGTCCCTCGGGCTCACCGGCTTCGAGGCCACGCTGTCCGGCGCCCCGTTCGTCGAGGTCATGGCGCAGGGCGTCACGAAGGCCACGGGACTCGCGCGCCTCTGCACGCACCTCGGCATCGATCGCTCCGATGTCGTGGCGTTCGGAGACGCCCTCAACGACGTCGAGATGCTCCGCTGGGCCGGTCACGGCGTGGCCATGGCACACGCGGAACCGGTCGTGCAGGAGGCCGCGGACGAGACCACCGCGACCAACGACGACGACGGCGTGGCCCGCGTGATCGAGCGCCTGCTCGGCCCCTGAACCGGGCCGCCGCGGTCAGTCGGCCCCGGTCGGACGCACCTCGGCACTCGGCGGTCGCAGCCCGAGGAGAGCCAGGGCATCGCCCCCGCCGTGAGCGCCGCGATCACGCCGATCCCGACCGCCGGCACCGTCACCGTCGCCACGGCCCCCGCGACGAGCGGACCGCCCGCGTCGCCCAGCTCCCGGCCCAGCTCCGCACTGCCCATCGTGCGCCCCATCCGTTCGGCGGGCGTCGATGCCGCGAGGTGCGAGAACGCCACCGGCGTGGCCAGCCCCACCCCGGCACCGACCAGCACACCCGTGAGGCACAACACGACCGGGGTCACCCACAAGGCCGAGAGGCCTATGCCCACGCCGATGAGAAGCAGCCCGCCGACCGCGCCGAGGCGGACCGAGAGCCGGCCGCGGTCGTGCGCCGCCCCGACCAGGGGCTGCACGATGCTCGACACGACCGCGAGCACCGTGACGATCGCCATGCTGCCCACAGTGCCGAGTCCGGCCTCCCGCCCGAGCAGGGGCAGGAAGCCGACGGCCACGGCGAGCGCGCCGGTCGTGGCCGCCAGCACCAACGTCGGGACGAGAAACCCCGGGGCGAGGAGCTCCCGTCCGAGGTCGACGAGCGTCACCCGTTTCCGGGGCAGCACCGGCACGGCCGGGACGGCGACCAGCACCCATCCGGCCGCGGCCAGCCCGAGCACGGCGAGTGCCCAGAACAGTGCCGGGATCCCGCCCGCCACCACGAGCACCGCACCGAGCAGGGGGCCGAGCGCATATCCGAGACTCTTCCAGGAGCCGTAGCGGCCGAAGTACCGACCACGCGACGCCTCGTCCGTCAACCGCGCCACCGCGGCGGAGGAGGCCGGCGAGAACGCCGAAGCGGCCGCCCCCTGGCCGAAGCGCGCGATCACGAGGCCGATCATGCCGGGGGCCAGCGCTCCGACCACCGAGAACGCGGCGAAAGCCAGCAGACCGCCGAGGATCACGGGACGCACCCCGACCCGGTCGCTGAGCGCCCCGAAGAGCGGCTTGAGCAGCACCTCGGCGAGGTCGTACAGCGCGAGCGTGAAGCCGAAGGCCAGCAGCGTCCAGCCGATGTCCTCGGTCTCGGCGCCGAGGGCGGCAGCGATGCCGTGCGCGCCGAACGCGGTGGTGAAGCCGGCGAGGTAGAGCGGTGCCAGGCGCGGGCGCGTCGAGGAGGTCACACTCGATCCTGGCAGGCCCCCGCCCGGCATCCCCCTCAGCCGTGCCGACGACGGCGTCGGAGCAGTGCTCCTCCGCCGAGGAGGAGCACGACCGCCACCATCAGCGCGAAGGACGGGAACTCGCCGCCGGTCGCGGCGAGGTTCTCCTCGTTCCGCGGCGGTGCCACGGCTTCTCCCGACGTGCCTCCCGAGGCGCCGGGGACGATGTCGAGCCGCACGCTCGCCACCACATTCCGCTGCGCGTCCAGCGCGACCACGGTGTGCGTTCCGGCCGGGAACCCCGCGGGAATGCGGAAGTCGTCCGAGAACGCCCCGTCGATCCCCGCCACGGCCCGACCGAGTTCGGCCGGCTCCGACCGGATCTCCAGCGTGACCGCCTCACCGGGCGCGAAGCCCGATCCCGAGATCGTCAGCACTTCTCCGGCGAGGATCGAGGCCTGCGAGAGGGTGAGCGCGGGCGACACTGACGGCGCCGTGCACTCCGCGGACAGCATGACGTCCCGTCCCGACACGGTGGCACCGGGCTCCACCCGGAAGGTGTCGGCCCCGAGGAGCGACTGTGCGCCGCCGAAGTACCCGGTGCAGAAACCGGGCATCTCCACCCGCAGCGTATAGACCCCCGCGGGCAGCGACCCACCGGGAGCCTCGGGATCCGCTCTCCCACCCAGAGTGAATCGCCCCTCCGTGTCGAGCGTCGCCACGTCCCGCCAGCCGGACGCCGTCCAGAGCAGGGCCGTGACCGTCGCCCCGGAGACCGCGGCACCGCCCGCGGTCGACACCGTCCCGTCGATCGCGCCGCCCGGCGCGAGGTCGAAGTCCACTCCCGCGCGATCGCCGCCCGCGGCCAGCACGACAGGGGTCGCCTCGGCCCGGGTCGCGACACCGTCAAAGAACTGCGGCGCGAAGATCATGTCGTACACGTTCGCCGTGGCTCGCACGATGTAAGTCCCGGCGGGGACGGCCAGGCGGTACGAGCCGTCGGGCTGCGTGTAGGCCATGCTGACGAGGGTGTCCCCGCTGTACGCCTCCACGATCGCGTCGCCGGACAGCGCGCCCGACGTGCGCACCACGCCGGTGATCATCCCGGTCGCGTCGAGAGTCGCATCGATGTCCGCAATGGCCTGCCCCGGGGCCACGGCGATCCTGGTCGCGTCCTTCTCCTCCCGCGCATCCTTCCAGTACTCGGGGATGCCGCGTCCGCCGTTCGGAACGAACGCCACCGCGTACTCCCCCGGCGGCACGGAGAGGGTGTACGACCCGTCCGGCGCGACGTCGGCCTGCGCCAAGGCTCCCGTCGCGTCGTCGGTCGCGGTTACCCACCCGGCCACGGGCGAGCCGTCGATCGCCAACGTCATCGACCCCTGGATGACGCCGAGCTCGGCGAGGAGGGCATCCACTCCCCCACGGTCCTCTCCCGCGGTCACGCGAACGGCCGTCGCCTTGCGGTCTCCGTACGCGTCGTCCCAGAACTCGCCGGCCAACGTCGGCTCGGCGGGATCGAAACGGACGCGATAATCGCCGGCAGGGAGACCGTCGATCCGATAGGTCCCGTCGGCGCCCGTCTGCGCGACACCCGACCGGGAGAAGTCGGCGGAGTCCACGCGCACCGTCACGCCTTCGAGCGGCGAGCCGTCGGCCTGCCGCATCACGGAGCCGGCGATCGCCCCACCGAGCGTGAGGGCGGCGTCGACACCGTGGACGGGTTCTCCCTCGGGGACGATGAGACGCTGCGCGGTCTCACGCGACGACGCATCGTCCCAGAACTCGGAGATGAAGTCCGTCCCGGAGGCGTCGAAGGCCACGACATACTCCCCCGCCGGAAGGTCCGGCACGAGGTACGCACCCGTGGCGTCGGTCATCGTGGACTCGAAGACCGACGCGTCGTCGGTCGACACCGAGACGGTGACGCCCGCGAGAGGCGAACCGTCCGCCTCCGCCGTCACCGTCCCCGCCAGGGATCCCCCTGACGCGGCATCGGCTGCGGTCGCGCCGCCCAGTGCGAGTGCGAGGGCCGCGGCCCCGCCCATGATCGACCGAAAGAACGCGCGTCGTCGCGCCATGTCCCCACCCTCCGGAGGAGGCCGGCGCAGCCCGGTGCTGTCGCGGTCGACCTCGAGCTCTGCCGATCCCGCGGCAACGCCTTCTCCGAAGGTAGACGATCGACGCATCGGAAAGGAATAGGCAGATCACAGGCGGCCGTCTCCGTCGCGCGGGGGATGCCGCGCGACGACCCCCGCCCTACGGTGGAGGGATGGCCTTCACCCGGACGCCGACCCTGCGCGACCAGCGCGGCGACCTCCTCCTCGCGCTCGTCCTCTTCGTCGGCGCGATCCTCAGCGCGGCGCTCTCCTCCATCGCCCAGGTCTACGGCGACGAACAGGCTCCGCTATGGACCGCCCTCGTCTACGCCGTCGTGGTGGCGGCGCCGCTCGGTTTCCGCCGGCGCTGGCCAGGCACCGTGGCCGTCGTGGTGTCGCTGGCCTACTTCACCGCGGTGACGATCCGGGTACCGGAGATCTACGTCGGCAACATCGCGATGTTCATCGCGCTCTACACGGTCGGCGCCTGGATGAACGACCGCCGGAAGGCCCTGGTCGTCCGTGTCGCGATCATCGTCGGCATGTTCGTGTGGCTCCTCATCACCATGTACCGCGACGCCATCAGCGAGGCGGACAAGGCGGACGTCGTCGCCGGTGCCATGTCGCCCTATGTGGCCTTCATGCTCATCCAGATCCTCCTCAACGTCCTGTACTTCGGCGGCGCCTACTACTTCGGCGAGCGCTCCTGGGCGGCGGCGGAGCAGCGCACCGTGCTGGAGGAGCGCACCCGAGAGCTGGAGCGCGAGCGCGAGGTCACCGCGGCGCAGGCGGTGGCCCTCGACCGGGTGCGGATCGCCCGAGAGCTGCACGACGTCGTCGCCCACCATGTATCGGTGATGGGCGTGCAGGCGGGTGCCGCGCGCCTCGTGCTCGAGAGCGATCCGGCGCAGTCGGCGCGCATCCTCTCCGGGATCGAGTCCTCCGCGCGGGACGCGATCCAGGAGCTGCGCCAGCTGCTGGAGACCCTGCGCACTCCCGGCGGCGACACGACCGAGCCGGCATCGACCGTCTCCCTCGACGACATCGCCGCCCTGGCGGAGGCATCGACCGAGGCCGGCCTCCCCACCGCGTACGCCGTGATCGGCGATCCGGTGCCGGTGCCCTCGCTCGTCGCGGTGAACCTGTACCGGATCGCGCAGGAGTCGCTGACCAACGCCCGTCGGCACGCCGGGCCCGGGGCGACTGCGGACGTGCGCGTGCGCTACGACGAGGACGGCGTAGAGGTCGAGGTCGTGAACACCGGTCGTGCCATCGCCCAGCTGCGTCCCGGCCTCGGCCAGCTCGGGATGCGGGAGCGCGCGGCGGCCTCCGGCGGCACGTTCGAGATCGCTCCGCGCGCGCCCGGCGGGGTGCGGGTGCGAGCGCGGGTGCCGCTCGCCGCACCCGTGACGGAGGCCGCACGGTGACCGCGCCGATCCGGGTGCTCCTCGTCGACGACCACGCCCTCCTCCGCGCCGGCTTCCGCACGATCCTCGACACCCAGCCCGACATCACCGTCGTCGGCGAGGCCTCGACCGGGGCGGAGGCCATCGCGCAGGCCGCCGACCTGCGCCCTGACGTGATCACGATGGACGTGCAGATGCCGGACATGGACGGGATCGAGGCGACGCGCTGCCTCGTGGCCGACCCCTCGGTGAGTGCCGCGATCGCGATCGTGACGACGTTCGATCGCGACGACTACCTCTATCAGGCGCTCGAAGCCGGCGCGAGCGGATTCCTCCTCAAGAACGCGGGTGCCGAGGATCTCATCTCCGCGGTGCGCGCTCTCGCGGCCGGGGACGGCATGCTGGCACCCGAGGTGACGCGCCGCGTCCTCACCCGCTTCGCCGGAGCGACTCCGGAGACCGGCGCCGCTCCCGCCCGCGCGGTGACGAAGACGTCCACGACCCCCGTCCTCGCGGAACCGCTGACCGAACGGGAGGCCGAGGTGCTGACCCTGCTCGCCGATGCCCGCAGCAACGCCGAGATCGCCCGCGCCCTGTTCATCGGGGAGGCCACCGTGAAGACCCACGTCTCCCGCATCCTGCAGAAGCTCGGCGCCAGGGACCGCGTGCAGGCCGTCGTGCTCGCGCATCGGATGGGGCTGGCCTGACCGGCGGCGCTCCGCTCCCCCGCGATACTCTCGGAGCCATGCCCGCCGCCGCCCCCGTGTCCCGTCCGATCGTCGCCGGGATCGTCACGGCGCTCGTGGGGTTCACGAGCTCGTTCGCGGTGGTGCTCACGGGTCTCGATGCCGTCGGCGCGTCGGCGGCGCAGGCGGCCAGCGGACTCCTCGCCGTGAGCCTCGCGATGGGGCTCGCCTGCATCGTGCTGGCCTGGCGCTACCGGATGCCGATCACGGCCGCGTGGTCCACTCCCGGTGCCGCCCTGCTCGTGGCGACCGGCAGCGTCGAGGGCGGCTGGCCGGCCGCGATCGGGGCCTTCCTCGTGACCGCGGCCGTCATCCTCCTCACGGCGCTCTGGCCCGCGCTCGGAGCCCTGATCGCGCGGATCCCTCCGTCGATCGCGCAGGCCATGCTGGCGGGGGTGCTGCTGCCGCTCTGCCTCGCGCCGATCACGGGGGTCGTCGCGAACCCCTGGGGCGTGGTCCCGGTGGTGCTGACCTGGCTGGTCTTCGCCCGACTGGCTCCCCGGTGGGCCGTGCCGCTGGCGTTCGTCGCCGCGGCCGCGGTCGTCGCCGTGTCGCTGGTCTCCGCGGGGACCCGGGTCGACCCGGCCGTCCTCCTGCCACAGTTCGAGCTGACGATGCCGGCCTTCACGGTCGGGGCCCTGGTCGGCATAGCCCTGCCGCTGTTCATCGTGACCATGGCGTCGCAGAACGTGCCGGGTATCGCGATCATGCGCAGCTTCGGTTACGAGGTCCCGTGGCGTCCGGCGATGCTCGTGACCGGTCTGGGCACGGCCCTCGGCGCTCCGGCCGGCGGGCACGCGATCAACCTCGCCGCCATCAGTGCGGCCCTCGCCGCGTCCCCCGACGCCGATCCCGACCCCGACCGGCGCTGGCTCGCCGGGGTCTCCACGGGGGCGTCCTATCTCGTGCTGGGGGCGTTCTCCGCCGCCTTCGCGACCCTCGTCGCGCTCGCCCCGACGGCGGTCATCCCGGCGGTCGCGGGACTCGCGCTGTTCGGCGCCTTCGGCGCGGCCGTCCAGCAGGCGATCGACGACCCCGGCGAGCGCCTCCCCGCGGTCGTCACGTTCCTCGTCGCCGCCTCCGGCATCGCCGTTCTCGGGGTGAGCGCGGCATTCTGGGCGCTGGTCGCCGGCCTGCTCGTGCGCACGGTGCTGCACGCCGGCCGTCCGCCCCGCGGCTGATCCGTGGCCGTCCCCCCTGCGGGGGATGCCCTGCCCCGCCCGTGCTCAATAGCGTGAAGGTCATGCGGATCACCTTCGGACGGAGCACCACGACATGACCACCGGACTGCTGGAACTCTCCGGCATCACCAAGAGCTACGGCAGCCGCCGGGTGCTGGACGACGTGTCGTTCACGGTCGCGCCGGGCCGGCTCACCGGTTTCGTCGGCGGCAACGGCGCCGGCAAGACCACGACCATGCGCATCATCCTCGGGCTGCTGTCGTCGGACGGCGGACGAGTCGACCTCGACGGGGCGCCCCTCACCACCGCCGACCGCCGTCGCTTCGGCTACATGCCCGAGGAGCGCGGACTGTACCCGAAGATGAAGGTCCTGGAGCAGATCGTCTACCTCGCGCGCCTCCACGGGTTCAGCAAGCCGGACGCGACGGAGCGGGCGACCGCGCTGCTCACGGAGCTCGGACTCGGCGAGCGCCTCGACGACACGATCGAGTCGCTGTCGCTGGGCAACCAGCAGCGGGCGCAGATCGCCGCGTCGCTCGTGCACGACCCCGAGGTGCTGATCCTCGACGAGCCCTTCTCCGGCCTGGACCCCCTCGCGGTGGACGTCGTCGCCGGCGTGCTGCAGGCCAGCGCAGCCCGCGGCGCCTCGATCCTCTTCTCCTCCCACCAGCTCGACGTGGTCGAGCGCCTCTGCGACGACCTCGTCATCCTCGCCGGGGGCACCATCCGTGCCGCCGGGTCCCGGGACGGGCTCCGCGCCGAGCACGCCCGCGACCGGTACGAGCTCATCTCCGCGGGCGACGCCGGGTGGCTGCGCACCGAACCCGGGGTCACGGTCATCGACTTCGAGGGCGGCTACGCGCTCTTCGATGCGGACGGCCCCGATACCGCCCAGCGCGTGCTGCAGTCGGCGGTCGCGCGCGGCGACGTCGCGAGCTTCGCGCCCAAGCACCCCTCCCTCGCCCAGATCTTCAAGGAGGTCATCCAGTGAACGCCTCGACCCCAGCGCGGAACGGGATCTGGCTGGTCGCCGAGCGGGAGATCGGCTCCAAGCTCCGCAGCAAGGCGTTCCTGATCTCGACCGGCATCCTGCTCGTCCTCGCCCTCGCCGGCGTGCTGTTCGGCGGCTTCGCGAGTCAGAACACCGACGCCATGCCCGTCGCGGTGACCGCGGAGACCACGGGCGCCGTGTCCGCGCTGCCCGACGTCGAGGTGACCGAGGTCGCCTCCCGCGCCGAGGCCGAGGAGCTGGTCCGCGACGGCGACGTCGACGCGGCGGTGCTCCCGGGCGACAACCCCGCCGGATACACGATCGTCGCCCTGGAGGATGCGCCCTCATCGCTCGTGTCCGCGCTGTCGCTCTCGCCCGAGGTCGTGATCCTCGAACCTGTCACCACCAACCCGCTGCTGCGCTACTTCATCGCGATCGCCTTCGGGCTCGTCTTCATGATGGCCGCAGCGACCTTCGGCGGCACCATCGCGCAGAGCGTGGTCGAGGAGAAGCAGACCAGGGTCGTGGAGGTGCTGCTGTCGGCGATCCCGGCACGCACGCTGCTCGCCGGCAAGGTGATCGGCAACACGGTGCTCGCGATGGGACAGATCCTCGCCCTCGCGGCCGTCGCCACGATCGGCCTCATCGTGACGGGTCAGCGGGAGGTGCTGACCACCCTCGGCGCCCCCATCATCTGGTTCGCGGTGTTCTTCCTGTTCGGGTTCATCCTGCTCGCGGCGATGTTCGCGGCGGCGGCCTCCATGGTGTCCCGCCAGGAGGACATCGGCTCGACGACGACCCCCATCACGATGCTCATCATGGCGCCGTACGTGCTGGTGATCGTGTTCAACGACAACCCGCTGGTGCTGACGATCATGTCGTACGTGCCGTTCTCGGCTCCGGTCGGCATGCCCATGCGCTTGTTCGTCGGCGAGGCGCAGTGGTGGGAGCCGCTCCTGAGCCTGGCGATCCTCCTGGCGAGCTGCGTCGCGGCGATCGTCGTCGGCGCGAAGATCTACGAGAACTCCCTGCTCCGGATGGGCTCGCGCGTGAAGCTCGCCGAGGCTCTGCGCGGCTGATCCCGAGACCCCGCTTTCGCGCCGAGACCCCCTGCTGCACGCGCGTGCAGCAGGGGGTCTCGACGTGTACCCGGGGTCTCGGCGTCAGAGGAGGCCGTCGGAGAGGGTGGTGGGGTTGCCGAAGCGGTGGTTGGTGATCGACACGGCCTGCTCGTGCAGGAACGGGAGCATCTCGACCCGGCCCGCTCCGGTCACGGCGTGCGACCATACCGCGACGTCGGGGCTGCCGTCGAGGGCCGTGTGCAGCGCGGCGGCATCGCCACCGACGAGCCGCACCCGCTGCCACGACCGGGCGCCCTTCGCGTAGCGCTTGGTCCACGCGGCATCCGACTCGGTCTTCACGGCCACGCCCTGGGCCTTGAGCGCCTTCTCCACGCGGGACGGCAGCGACGCCGCCGACACGGTGAACGGACTGCCGCTGCGCAGGGCCGCGGCGAGCACGCGGACTCCCTCGGCCAGCGGCGCGTCCTCGGCGATGCGCACGTCGACCGCCACCGGACGGTACCGGAACACGTTGCGCTCGACCCCGAGTCCGGACTTGTCGCTCACGGCGCCGAACTCGTCGATCCACGCCCGCTCGTCGGCGGCCGCGGCGCGGTGCAGCCACTCGATGCCCACGGGGTCGAGCTCGGGCGCGGCCGCCTCCAGTAGCCCGGTCACGGCGGGGGTCACCGCCGCCCCCGGAGCCCGGGCGGGCAGCTCGCCCGCACGCCACTCACCGAGACCGAAGAGGTAGTTGGGGCCGCCGGCCTTGGCTCCGGCGCCCACGGCCGAGCGCTTCCAGCCGCCGAACGGCTGACGCTGCACGATGGCGCCGGTGATGCCCCGGTTCACGTACAGGTTGCCGGCCTCGACGCGGTCCAGCCAGGTCGCGACCTCGGCGGAGTCCAGCGAGTGCAGCCCCGCGGTGAGGCCGTAGTCGACGGCGTTCTGCAGCCGGATGGCCTCGTCGAGGTCCTTCGCGTGCATGATGCCGAGCACGGGTCCGAAGAACTCGGTCAGGTGGAAGTACGAGCCCTCGCGCACGCCGGTCTTCACCCCCGGCGTCCACTGCTTCCCCTCGTCGTCGAGCTTCCGGGGCTCCACGAGCCAGCGCTCGCCCTTGTCGAGCGTGGTGAGCGCGGTGAGGAGCTTGCCGTTCACGGGCTCGATGATCGGCCCCATCTGCGTGGCGGGGTCGTCGGGCAGCCCGACGCGCATCGAGGTGACCGCGTCCACGAGCTGCCGCTCGAAGCGCTTCGAGTCGGCCACCGACCCGACCAGGATCGCCAGCGACGCGGCCGAGCACTTCTGCCCGGCGTGGCCGAACGCGCTGCGGGCGACGTCGGCGGCCGCGAGGTCGAGGTCGGCCGACGGCGTCACGATGATGGCGTTCTTGCCGCTCGTCTCGGCGAGCAGCGGCAGGTCGGCACGGAAGGAGCGGAAGAGCTGCGCGGTCTCGTAGGCCCCGGTGAGGATGACCCGGTCGACCTGGGGGCTCGCGACCAGTCGGGTGCCGAGGTCGCGGGAGGCGAGGTCGACGAGGGCGAGCAGATCGCGCGGGACGCCCGCGGCCCACAGTGCCTCGACCATCACGGCACCGCACCGCTGGGTGAGCTTCGCGGGCTTGATGATCACACCGGATCCGGAGGCGAGGCCGGCGAGCACACCGCCGGCGGGGATCGCCACGGGGAAGTTCCACGGCGGCGTGACCACGGTCACCTTCGACGGCACGAACTCGGCGCCGGGGATGGCCTCGAGATCCTTCGCCCGCTCGGCGTAGTAGTGCGCGAAGTCAATCGCCTCGCTGACCTCGGGGTCGGCTTCCGCGATGGTCTTGCCGGCCTCGTGCGCCATGATCTCCAGCAGCTCGCCGCGGCGGGCGGCGAGCTCGTCGCCCGCGCGGTGCAGGACGGCGGCGCGCTCGGCGGCGGGGAGCGCCGCCCACCTCTCGGCGGCGGACGTGGCGGCGGCGAACACGGCGTCCAGCTCGGCGTCGGTCTCGATGCGGGCGGCCGCGATCGCGTCCCGGCCGAGCGTCGACGACACCGAGCGCTGCAGGATCTCCCGGCCCCAGGCACGGTTCGCGGCGAGCGCCGGATCGGTGTCGGGCTCGTTCGCGAAGCCGTCCGTGGTGCCGTCAGGGCGCGGGGCCGTGCGGTCCTGCGTGCGGTTCGGGGCGGGTACCGACGGGTCGGCGACGAGCGCGGCGAGAGAGCGCTCGAAGCGCTCCCGCTCGCGGGTGAGCAAGGTCGGGTTCGACGCCAGCTCGAACACGGCGGACATGAAGTTCTCGGGGCTCGCGTTCTCCTCGAGGCGCCGCACGAGGTACGCGATCGCGACATCGAACTCCGCCGGGTTCACGACCGGCGTGTAGAGCAGGAGGCGGCCGACGTCCTTGCGGACGGCCTCGGCCTGCCCGGTCGCCATGCCGAGCAGCATCTCGTACTCCACGGCCTCTGTCACACCGCGGGCCTTCGCGAGCAGCCAGGTGTAGGCGATGTCGAAGAGGTTGTGACCGGCGACGCCGATGCGCACGGCGTCGAGCCGCTCGGGCGTCATCGCCCAGTCGAGCACGCGCTTGTAGTTCGTGTCGGATTCCTGCTTGGTGCCGTAGGTCGCGAGCGGCCAGCCGTGCACCTTCGCGTCGACCTCCTCCATCGCGAGGTTCGCGCCCTTGACCACGCGCACCTTGATCGGCGCTCCGCCCTTGGCGCGGCGTGCGGCGGCCCACTCCTGGAGACGCTGCATGGCGCCGAGCGCATCGGGCAGATAGGCCTGCAGCACGATGCCGGCCTCGAGGTCTTCCAGGCCGGGCTGGTCGAGGATGCTCGTGAAGGCCGCGATCGTGAGGTCGAGATCGCGGTACTCCTCCATGTCGAGGTTGATGAACTTCTGGGTCCCGGTGCGGGCGCCCTTCGCCTCGGCCTTCGCCGCGAGCCGGTACAGCGGGGTGAGCTTCTCGACGACGTCGGCGACGGCCTCGTCGAACGACCACATGGAGAGCTGGCTGACGACGCTCGACACCTTGATCGAGACGTAGTCGACGTCCGGACGGGCGAGGAAGTCGTACGTGCCCTGCAGTCGGCGGCCCGCCTCGCGCTCGCCGAGCACGGCCTCGCCGAGGAGGTTCAGGTTCAGACGGTTGCCGGTCTTGCGGAGTTTGGCGATCGCGGGACCGAGCTTGGACGGCGTGGCGTCGAGCACGAGGTGGCCCACCATGGCCCGCAGCACGCGCCGCGAGATCGGGACGACGACGTTCGGGAGCTTCGGCGCCCAGAACCCACCGGCCTTGATGGCGGCACGGAGGTAGCCGGGCAGCAGCGTGGGCGTGATGTCGGAGAGCTCGGCGAGCTTGCGGCCGGCGACCCTCAGATCCTCCGGACGCATGACGCCGTCGACGAAGCCGACCGTGAAGGCGAGGCCGTTCGGATCCTTGAGCACTTCGGACAGGCGCTGCGCGGCCGGCTCGACCGGGTGGGTCTCGCTCTCGGCGAGCCAGCGCTGCACGAGCGCGGCGACCTCTTCGGTGCGGGGGGTGGTGTCGTCGATGACGGTCATGAAGCGGGGTACCTTCCTCGGCCTCGCACACCCGGGTGTCGTGTGCGGCTGGATCATTGTCCAGCCGGTCGGTAGGCTCCGTCTATCAACCGATTCGAGTGGATTCTGTTCACTCTTCCCGAACGATCGGAACCGCCGTGCTCGACGTCCATCGCCTGCGTCTGCTCGTGGAGCTGTCGCGTCGCGGGACCCTCTCCGCCGTGGCGGATGCGCTGTCCTACAGCAAGGCCTCCGTGTCCCAGCAGCTCGCCGCGCTCGAGCGTGATGTCGGGGTGCCGCTGCTGCGTCGGGTCGGTCGCGGCGTGCAGTTCACGCCGCAGGGGACCGTCCTGGTGGCCGAGGCCATCGGCATCCTCGATCAGCTCGAGCACGCCCAGGTCGCCGTCGCCGAGTCGCTCACCGAGGTGACCGGCACCGTGCGCCTCGCGGTGTTCCAGTCCACCGCGCACTCCCTGCTGCCCCGCGCGCTCGCAGCCCTCGGCGCGCGCCACCCCGCCCTGCGCGTCGAGGTGACCGAGCGCGACCCCGAGTCCGGGCTGGTGGGCGTCTCCAGCCGCGACTACGACCTCATCCTCGCGGAGCAGTATCCGGGCCATACGCGTCCCATCCACGCCGACCTCGACCGCGTGGTGCTCGCCCACGACGCCATCGCGCTCGCCCGGCGTCCGGGAGCGTCGGAGTCCGCCGATCCCGTCGCGGCCCTGTGGGCGACCCGCGCCGAGCCGTGGGTGCTCGAACCCGCCGGGACCGCCTCCCGCGCGTGGGCCGAGCAGCTCTGCCGCACCGCCGGGTTCGAGCCCGACGTGCGCTTCGAGCTCGCCGACCTCACCGCGCACGTCCGGCTCATCCACGCGGGACTCGCGGTCGGGCTGCTCCCCGAGCTCGTGTGGGCGGGCGACACCCCGACGGTCGACCTCGCACCGCTGCCGCAGGAGCCGCGCCGGGAGATCTTCTCCTCCGCGCGTCGGGTCTCCGCGGACGCCCCGTCGATCCGCGCCGTCCGCGCCGCGCTCGCCGACGCCGCCTCCCGCAACCTCCTGGACTGACGCGAACCGACCTCCGGGAATATGCATGCACATGCATCGGTTCATCCCCCGTGTACCCGGACGACGGCGTCCGATCCCCTCCGTCCGAAAGGCACTTCCGTGAGCACTCCCGTCATCGACCGCACCGCCCCGACCGAGCACCCCGTCCTCGACGTCCTCGCCGGCCGCTGGAGCCCCCGCGCCTACGACGCGCAGCACCCGATCGACGAGGCCAAGCTCGCCACCGCTCTCGAGGCCGCCCGCTGGAGCCCCTCCGCCAACAACATCCAGCCCTGGCGCTTCATCGTCGCCCGCCGCGGCACCGCCCTGCACGCCCAGATCGTCGACGCGCTCATGGGCTTCAACCAGGCCTGGGCCGGCAACGCGGCCGTCCTCGTCGTCGCGATCGCCGAGACCGCGACCGCCGACGGCACGCCGATCAGCCACGCGTTCTACGACCTCGGCCAGGCCGTGGCGCACTTCTCCGTGCAGGCCCACCACGACGGCCTCGTCGTGCACCAGATGAGCGGCTTCGACCCCGAGGTCGTCCGCGAGTTCGCCGACCTGGAGCCCCGCTTCACCCCCGCCACCGTCATCGCCGTCGGCGAGTTCGGCGACATCGAGGCTCTGCCGGAGGTGCTGCAGGAGCGCGAGGTCGCCCCGCGCGTGCGCCGTCCGATCGCGGAGACGGTCGTCCTCAGCGCCTGAGCAGCGACACACGAAAGGCCCGGTAGGCGTCACGCCTACCGGGCCTTTCGTGTGCGCCGATCCCGATCAGTCGTCGAGCAGCTCGGCCTCGATCACGTCGTCGTCCTCGACCTCCGGCTCGGGGGTCGTCGCGGTGAGCACGAGGCCCGTGCCGTCGGCCGCCACGTCCACCCGGACGGTGTCGCCGTCGTGCACGCCGCCCGAGAGGAGGGCGGTCGCCAGCTTGTTCTGCACCTCGGTCTGGATGAGGCGACGCAGCGGGCGGGCGCCGAACACCGGGTCGTACCCGCGCTCGGCCAGCCACGACCGCGCCCCGGGAGTGACCGCGAGCGTGAGCCGACGGTCGCGCAGCCGGTCGTGCAGCTGATCGACCGACAGCTCCACGATCTGCGCGAGGTCGTCTTCGGTGAGGGCCTGGAACATCACGATGTCGTCGAGACGGTTCAGGAACTCCGGCCGGAACGCCTGGCGAACGAGGGCCATCACCTGCTCCCGCTTCTCCTCCACGGAGAGCACTGGGTCGATGAGGATCGGCGAGCCCAGGTTGGAGGTCAGGATGAGGATCACGTTCGAGAAGTCGACCGTGCGCCCCTGTCCGTCGGTCAGCCGCCCGTCATCGAGCACCTGCAGCAGCACGTCGAACACCTCGGGGTGCGCCTTCTCGACCTCGTCGAGCAGGATCACGCTGTACGGACGGCGCCGCACGGCCTCGGTGAGCTGACCGCCCTGCTCGTAGCCGACGTACCCGGGAGGGGCCCCGACGAGCCGGGAGACCGAGTGCTTCTCGCCGTACTCCGACATGTCGATGCGCACCATGGCGTGCTCATCGTCGAAGAGGAACTGCGCGAGCGCCTTGGCCAGCTCAGTCTTGCCGACACCGGTCGGTCCGAGGAACAGGAACGATCCGGTCGGCCGACCGGGATCGCTGATCCCCGCGCGCGAGCGGCGCACCGCGTCGGACACCGCCTTGACGGCGTCCTTCTGGCCGATTAGTCGCTTGCCGAGCTCGTTCTCCAGGTGCAGGAGCTTCTCGCTCTCGCCCTGCAGCAGCCGCCCGACCGGAATGCCGGTCCAGGCCGCGATCACGGCCGCGATGTCCTCCTCGGTGACCTGCTCGTTCACCATGCGCGGTTCGCTCGAGGCGGTGGCCTCGGCCTGCTCGGCTTCGGCGATGTCGCGCTCCAGGCGCTTGATCGTCTCGTACTCGAGCTTCGACGCCTTCGTGTAGTCGGCGTTGCGCATGGCGAGGTCACGCTGGGTGATCGCGTCGTCGAGCTGCTTCTTCAGCTCCCCGACCCGGTTCAGGCCCTGCCGCTCCCGCGCCCATCGGGCCTCGAGTCCGGCGAGCTCCTTCTCGAGCTCGACGAGGTGCTCGCGGAGGGTTCCGAGGCGCTCCTTGGACGCGGCGTCCTTCTCCCGCTTGAGCGCGAGCTCCTCCAGCTTCAGCCGGTCGACCTGACGCTTGAGCTGGTCGATCTCGACGGGAGAGGAGTCGATCTCCATCTTCAGACGCGACATCGACTCGTCGATCAGGTCGATGGCCTTGTCCGGCAGCTGCCGCGCGGGCAGGTAGCGGTTGGAGAGCGAGGCCGCGGCCACGAGCGCGCTGTCGGAGATGGTCACCCCGTGGTGCGCCTCGTAACGCCCCTTGAGCCCGCGGAGGATCGCGATCGTGTCCTCGACCGTCGGCTCGCCGACGTACACCTGCTGGAAGCGCCGCTCGAGGGCGGCGTCCTTCTCGATGAACTCGCGGTACTCGTTGAGGGTGGTGGCGCCGATGAGCCGCAGCTCGCCGCGGGCCAGCATCGGCTTGAGCATGTTCGAAGCCGCGACCGACCCCTCGCCCCCGCCCGCGCCCATGAGCACGTGCAGCTCGTCGATGAACGTGATGATCCGGCCGTCCGACTCGGTGATCTCCTTGAGCACCTGCTTCAGGCGCTCCTCGAACTGGCCGCGGTACATGGCGCCCGCGACGAGCGCGGAGATGTCGAGCGAGACGAGTTCCTTGTCCTTGAGGGACTCGGCGACGTCGCCTGCGACGATGCGCTGCGCGAGGCCTTCGACCACCGCGGTCTTGCCGACGCCGGGCTCACCGATCAGCACCGGGTTGTTCTTGGTGCGGCGGGTGAGCACCTGGCTGACGCGCCGGATCTCACTGTCCCGTCCGATGACGGGGTCGAGCTTGCCCTCGCGGGCACGGTCGGTCAGGTTGATGCCGAACTGCTCGAGGGCGGACTGCTGTTCCTGGTTCGGGGATCCGGTCTGCGGGGTGGTCATGCGCTCCTCCTGGAGATGCTCCTTCTGAAAGTTGAGTTTGATTGACTCAAGTTTAGCATTCGGCGGTGCGCGGCTCCACCACCTCTCACCTCTCGCGGGCGACCTCGTCCCAGACGGCCGCCGCCACCTCGCGCTTGGTCCCGGCCGCGGTCCGTGCCAGGGCTCCTCCGCGACCGAGGATGTGCACGGCGTTCTCGCCACGTTCGAAACCCTGCTCCCAGCCGACCTCGTTCACCACCAGGAGGTCGACCCCCTTGCGCTCCTGCTTGCCGCGGGCGCGCGCGAGCAGCTCGGCCTCGTCCTCCGGGGTCTCCGCCGCGAACGCGACGATGAGCTGCCCTTCCCGCCGGGTGTCGACGAGCGCGGCGACGATGTCCTCGTTCTCGACGAGTTCGATCGTGCCGACGCCGCCGCGGTCCTTGGTGAGCTTCCGGGCGGAGACCTCGACCGGGCGGTAGTCGGCCACCGCCGCCGCCATCAGCACGACGTCGGCCGTCGCCGCCTCCTCCTTCATCGCCGCGGACAGCTCGGCGGCCGTGCCGACCCGGACGGTCCCGATGTGCGGGTGGCGGGCCTCCGCGAGCACGTCACCGGCGACGTTCGCCGCGACGAGCGTCACCTCCGCGCCGCGCGCCGCCGCCTCCGCCGCGAGCGCGACTCCCTGGCGCCCGCTGCTCCGGTTGCCGAGGAAGCGCACCGGATCGATGGGCTCCCGCGTGCCGCCCGCCGAGACGACGACCCGCACGCCCGCGAGGTCGCCCGGGGCCAGCAGCGCCTGCGCTGCGGCAAGGATCTCCTCCGGCTCGATCATGCGACCGGGGCCGCTGTCGCCGCCGGCCAGTTCGCCGTCGGCAGGGCCGACCACGTGCACGCCGCGGTCCCGGAGCGTCGCCATGTTCGCCTGCGTGGCGGGGTTCCGCCACATCTCCGCGTGCATCGCGGGGGCGACGAGCACCGGCGCCTCGGTCGCGAGCAGCGTCGTGCCGAGGAGGTCGTCGGCGAGGCCCGCGGCCATCTTCGCGAGGGAGTTCGCCGTGGCCGGGGCGATCACGACGAGGTCCGCCCCCTGCCCCAGTGCGACGTGCCGGACGCGGGCGACGTCCTCATGCACGCTCGTCGTCACCGGGTGCCGGCTCAGTGCCTCCCAGGTCGGCAGGCCCACGAAGCGCAGCGCATCCTCCGTGGGCACGACGGTCACGTCATGACCGGCCTTGGTGAGCAGGCGCACGAGGTGCACCGTCTTGTACGCGGCGATGCCGCCCGTGACTCCCACGACGATGTTCACGCCTCGATTCTGCCCCAGGGTGCGGACGCCCGGGCCGTCGCGGGCGGATCCGTCCCCGCCCGCCCCGGCCGACCTAGACTCGGAGGCGTGTGCACGGTGGTGATCGATGTCGAGGCTCCGGGATCCGCGCGGCTGCTGGCCGTCCGCGACGAGGACCCGACCCGGGAGTGGGACGCCCTGGGCGCGTGGTGGCCCGAGGAGTATCCGGGGGTGATCGGCATCCGCGACCGCCGCGCCGGTGGGGCCTGGCTCGCCGTGAACCCCGTGGAACGACGCCTCGCCGTGCTCCTCAACCGCGCCGATGTGCAGGACCTCTCCGCGACCGCGGCCGTCTCCCGCGGCACCCTTCCGCTCGCCGCGGTCACCGGGCGTTCTCCGCAGGGAGCCCCGCCGATGCACGGCTTCAATCTGCTCGAAGTCGGTCCGGAGGGCGCGCGAGTGCTCTCCTGGGACGGTGCCGAGCTGCGGGAGACCCCGATCGAGCCCGGAACGCACATGATCGCCCACGACGACCTCGACGACGAGGAGACCCCGCGCATCGCCGCGTGGCTCCCGGAGTTCCGGGCGCTCGGGCCCGCCGCGGCGAGCGCCGACTGGACGGCCGAGTGGACCGCTCTCCTCGGGTCCTCGGCGACCCTGCCTCCGGAAGACGACCGCGCCATCATCCGGGACAACCGCCCGCACGGGTACCCGACGCAGTCCCTCCTCTACGCGGTCGCCACGGTCACGCCCGCCGGGGTCGACGTCCGCGATGTCACCCTCCCCTCCCCCGCCCACTGGCACTGACCCCCCTCCGCCCGCCTCTCGCGCCGCGGGATCAAAACAGCACCCCCGCCCTCCGCCCGCGGCCCCTTTCTGATCCCGCCCGCCCCGCCGCTTCCCGCGCAGGATCGAAAACGCACCCCACCGCCCATCCCGCGGGACCTTTCTGATCCCGCACCGATGCGGGCGACCGACCCCTCGGTTCGACGAGTTCCGCTGCGGAGCTTGGGGGGCGATGCCGCCGGCGGGGCTGGACCAGAATGCCGCGGCCTGTGGCGAGACCGTTCGGCCTGATGCGGGACGGCAAACGCTCCGGATCCGGTGCGGTGGCGCGCGTTCTTGATCGCGCACGACAGCGGGGACGGTCGCGAGGCCGACGGGGGGAGCGGGACGGAAAACGCCCCGGACGCGGGGCATTCACGCGCGTTTTCGATCCCGCACGACTGCGGGGGACGGTAGGGGGACCGTGGCGGGATGGAAAGTGGGCCGGATGCGTGGAAACGGGGCACGAAATTGATCCCGCACCGCCGAGGGAAGGGCGGGGTCAGGCGGCGGGGAGGGCGTCGGCGCAGGAGAAGCGGGCGCGGTAGGCGGTGGGAGTCACACCCAGCACGCGGGCGAAGTTCTGCCGGAGGACGGCCGCCGAACCGAAGCCGCAGTCCGTCGCGATGTGTTCGAGCGGAAGATCGGTGCGCTCGAGGAGACGCTGGGCCTGGATGATCCGCTGCCGGCCGAGCCACGCGGCAGGGGTCGCCCCGTACTCGGCCTTGAAGCGGCGCGCGAAGGTCCGCGGCGACATCAGCGCCCGGGCCGCGAGCTGGTCGACCGTCAGGTCTTCGCGGAGGTTCTCCACCGCCCAGTCGGCCACCACGGCGAGCGAATCCGTGGGCGCGACCGGGATGGGGCGATCGATGAACTGCGCCTGACCCCCGTCCCGTTGCGGCGGCACGACCATCCGACGCGCGATCCGGTTGGTGATCTCCGCCCCGAGCTCCTGTCGCAGCAGGTGCAGGCAGGCGTCGATGCCGGCAGCGGTGCCCGCACTCGTGATGATGCGGCCGTCCTGGACGAAGAGCACGTCCGGATCGATGTCGACGGCGGGGTACATGTCGGCCATCGTGTGGGCGTACATCCAGTGCGTCGTCGCCCGCCGTCCGTCCAGGACCCCGGCCGCGGCGAGGATGAACGAGCCGCTGCAGACGCTCATGACCCACGCTCCGCGCGCCACGGCTTCGCGGGCCAGGTCGACGAGGAGCGGGTCGATGTCACCCCAGACCTCGCGCGGCACCGGGCAGAACACGACGAGGTCGGCCTCCGCGGCGAAGGACAGATCGTGCTCCACGTTGATGGAGAAGCCGATCTTGGAGCGCACGACCCCGGGCCGCGGGGCGACGATGCGGAAGTCGAAGTTCGGCACCCCGTCGGCCGACCGGTCGAGGCCGAACGCCTCGCAGGCGACCCCGAACTCGAACGGCGCGAAGCCGTCCTGCACCACGCACGCGACGGTCTTCATCTCATCTCCCGGAATGGCAGTTTTCCTACGCACAGTGCCCGATCCGCCACTCGTGGCAGCATCACACCGAGCGTAGCTTTTCTGCCATGCTACTCCTCATCCTCCTCCTCGCCCTCGCCATCTGGGCGCTCGTCGCCACGTTCGTCGAACTGCGTCGGGACGGCTACCGTCGCACCCCCACCGACTGGAGCCGCGTCGCCGGACAGGACGCCCTGTCGCAGGCCGACCCCGGACACGTCTATCGCTGACCTCCCGACCGTCCGCGAGGAGGGCTACGCTCGGGGCATGAGCGACCCGCAGCAGCCCGGACACCCCTCGCGCGACGGCGCCGGCGACCCGGCCGCCCCGCCCCCTCCGTCGCTCCCGGCGGAGCCGCAGTACCCCGGCGCCCAGGCCCCCGCCCCGGGGGCACCGTACGCA
>NZ_RBLT01000041.1:0-29510 GCF_003989315.1 Microbacterium sp. HSID17254 | reverse complement strand
CGGGGGCGGTCCCGTGGCGGTCCGCGCCGACGCCGTGCGCGACGCGGTCGTCCGCGGCATGCGCGAGCTGGCGGCCCGCCGCGTGGGAGCGGTGGACGTGCGTTTCACCGGAGTCCGGCGTGAGGACGAGAGGAGAGTGGCATGACGGCGAACACGACGACGTCGCGGCGACTGCTTCGTCGAGAGGCGAGGGCGACCCGTCGGGGCCCGGCGATCGCGCTCGCGGTCGTCCTCGTGATGCTTCTCCTCGCTCTCCTGGGCGCGGTGGTCGCCGGGACTCTCGACGCGGGGTTGCGCGCGCAGATCTCCGGATGGCTCACGCCCGTCACGGCTTCCGCCGCGGCGCCTGCGGTGATGATCGCCGCCGGGGCCGTGCTCGTGGTCGTGGCGCTGCTCCTCCTCGGACTCGCCGTGCTTCCCGGTCGGCGGGCCCGTCGCACGCGGCTCGCCGCACGGGCCGCGCTCGTGATCGACGACGGGGTGCTCGCCGACGCCATCGCCGACGGCACCGCGCGCCGGGTCGGCGTGCCACGCGGCCAGGTGCGCGTGGCCGTGGGACGACGCACGGTGCTGATCCGGGTCACGCCCACGAGCGGGGTCCCGGTGGATGCGGACGCCGCGGGAGACGCGGCCCTGCGCGTGCTGGACGAGACCGGATTCCGGCTCTCGCCGCGGGTGCAGGTGGCGCGGGAAGGAGTGATCGCATGACGTCGGCAGGGACCGTCGCGAACCGGATCGTCCTCCTCGGAGGAGCCGCGATGCTTTTGGGCGGGGGCGTCGTCCTCCTCGCTGCGGGACTGCGGGGCGCGGGGGCGCTTCCGGCCCCCGCCGAGGATGTGCTCGCCGAGGCCGACGGTGTCGTGGCGTGGTCGGGGGCCTGGGGCCTCGACATCCCCGGTGCGGGCTTCGTGCCGCTGTGGGCGCTCGCGGGGCTCGCCGCCGCGGTGCTGCTCGTCGTCCTCCTCCTCGCCTTCCTGCTCACCCGCAGGCCGCGGCGGGAGCGCACCCTTCTCCGGCTCGCCGGTGAGGGCGGCACGACCACCGTCGACCGGAGTGTGGCGGAGCAGCTGCTCGCAGCCCCCCTCGCCGATCGAGCGGACGTGCTGGCCGCCCGGGTGACGAGCCGGAAGGTCGGCCGCGAGATCGCTCTCGGCCTCGTGGTCACTCCACGCCCCGGCGCGGCCCTGGGGCAGGTGCTCGCCGCCGCCGATGCGGTCGTGCAGGAGTGGGACGCCGTCACCGGGACGCGGATGCCGGTCGTCGTGCACATCGCGGACCGCGGCTGGCGGGAACTCTTCCGCTCCCGGCAGCGGATGCGCCGTTCGCTGGTGGCCGGACAGAGCACGGCGGCGCGTGAGCCGCACAGCACACAGACATCGACCCCGACCGTCGGGGTCGTGTGAGGAAAGGAGGCGCCATGAGCGCGGAGGACAAGATCAAGGCCGCAGCCGAGAAGGTCGCAGGCAAGGCCAAGGAGGTCGTCGGCGAGGTCACGAACAACGACAAGCTCGTCGCCGAGGGCAAGGCCGAGCAGGCCAAGGGCGATGTCAGGAACGCGGCCGAGGATGTCAAGGACACGTTCACCAAGTGACGGAAGGGGAGGAGGCGCCCGGAGGGGCGTCTCCTCCGCCCGCGCGCAGAGGGTCGATCCGATCCGATGCGGCGCGGGCTCCGAACGTCCGGGGAACCGTGAACGAGGGGTGGGGGAATGGCAGCCGATCACTGGGGTGAGGCGCTGGAGCAGGCCGGAGACCGTATCGTCGCCGGCCGCGCGATGGACGGCGACGTCGCCGCGTTCGCGGTGCTCGTGCGCAGGTACACGCCGATGATGAGGGCCTACACGCAGCGGATGCTCAACGCGTCGGCGGAGGTCGACGACATCGTGCAGGACGCGTTCGTGACGGCATGGCAACGGTTCGGTGAGCTGGAGGACCCCGCGAAGGTCAAGAGCTGGCTCATGCGGATCGTGAGCCGCAAGGCGGTGGATCGGCTGCGCCGGACGCGTCCCGCGCTCGACGTGGACGAGATCGACCGACCGGCGCCGCCGCAGGCATCGCCCCATGCGGTCGTCGAGGCGAGAGCGGGCGTCGAGGCCCTCGGCGCGGCCCTGCGCGAACTCCCGGAGGCCCAGCGCGAATGCTGGGTGCTGCGGGAGCTGGCCGGCTACAGCTACGACGAGATCGCCGAGGAGCTCGGCATCCCCGTCAGCACGGTGCGCGGACTGCTGTCCCGCGCGCGACGGTTCCTGATCACACGGATGGAGGCGTGGCGATGACCGATCACCACGAGGACGACCAGCTGCGCCGCCTCGGCCTGGAGCCCGCCGACCTCGACGGGCACACGATCGAGGAGCTCAGCGACTACCTGGACTCCGGCCGCACCCCGCGGAATCCCGCCATCGAGGAGTCACCGGGGTGCCAGCTCGCGCTCGATGCCCTGGAGAGGCTGCGCGGGCTGGGCAGCGCCCTGATGGATGAGGATGTCTCCTCCGCGCCTGCCGCGGACGAGAGCTGGGTGGAGAGGATCCTCAGCGGCATCGCGATGGACGCCCAGGCGGGGCGCCGCATCCCCTTCGCCTCCGATGATCCGGACGTGGAGCTGGCGATCACCGAAGGCGCCGTGCGCGGACTGGTCCGTGCCGCGGAGGAGGCCGTCCCCGGCGTGCTGGTCGGCCGGTGCCGGCTGGAGGGAGATGTCACAGAGCCCGGAGCGCCGGTGCGGGTGGCGATCGACGCGAGCGTGCGCCTCGGCGACCCTCTCCGTCGCGTCGCCGACCGGCTGCGCGCGGAGGTGGAGGCCCGGCTGCGTCGTCATACCGAGCTGCAGGTCGTGGCCATCGATGTCGCGATCACCGACGTCAGGGAGGGGGCATGATGACCGGCACCGAGCTGTCGAAGGAGGAGCGCGCGGGTCTCGCGCTCCGGATCGAGGCGGCGCTGCGCGCCTGCTCCGGGGTGCGCGGCGTATACCGATCGGGCTCCCTCGTCTCCAACCTCCTGCGTGCGGGTGCGTCGGCGTGGGGGAACGAGCGCGGAGTCGAACCGATCGTGTCCGTCGCCGCCGGAGCGGACGGCGTGGCGGTGGAGGCGGCGATCGGCGTCGACGGGCGGGTGCGCAGCGTCGCGACGCTGCGGCATGCCCGTGACGCCGTGGACGCGGTGCTGCGGGCCGAAGGCCTGCGCCGCGGGAGCCTCACGCTCACCGTCGCCTACGTGCAGAGCGCCGTGGAGCCGGAGCCGGGGGAGCGCCGCCGTCCGTGACGGCGGCGCTCCACGGGTCACACCAGGGCGCGGAGGCCCTCGACGAGCGGGGTCGTCGGGCGGCCGATGAGGCGGCGGAGGGTGCCGTCGGTGTCCGCCAAGGCGCCGTCGCGGATGCCGGCGTCCAGGGCGACGACGAACCCGACGGTGCCCTCGTCGAGGCCGGCGGCGCGGAGCGCGGCGAGCTGCTCGTCGGCGGAGAGGGGGACGAACACGACCTCGCGGCCCGTCACCTCGGTCATCGCGGCGGCGAGGTCGGCGTAGGTCCATGCGACGTCCCCGCCGAGCTCGTAGACCGCACCGAGGTGTCCGTCCTCGGTGGCGACGACGGCGGCGGCCTCGGCGTAGTCCTTCCGGCTGGCGGAGGCGACGCGGCCCTCTCCGGTGCCGGCGCTGAGGGTGCCGGTCTCCGCTGCACGAGCCAGGTCGGCGGCGTAGTTCTCGGTGTACCAGTTGTTGCGGAGGATCACCGCGGGAAGACCTGCAGCCGCGATGAGCTCCTCGGTGGCCTTGTGCTCGGGAGCCAGGACGAGGGAGCTCGTGGTGGCCTTCGGAGCGCTCGTGTAGACGAACTTCGACACCCCGGCATCCTTCGCGGCCTCGATGACCGCCTGATGCTGCGCGACGCGCTGGCCCACCTCCGAGCCGGAGACGAGCACGACGGTGTCCACGCCGTCGAGCGCCGCCGCGACCGAAACCGGGTCGGTGTAGTCGAGACGGACGACGGGCACGCCGAGGTCGGCCCCCTTGGCGAGGTCGCGCGCACCGGCGCGGATCGTCTGCGGGTCGACGCCGCGCGCGAGCAGGGCGGCGACGATGAGGCGGCCGAGGTGACCGGTCGAACCGGTGACGAGGATGGTCATGGGAGTCCTTTCGTTGCTGACTCCCCGGACAACCCCGGCAGCCGTGCTCCGCATTCCTTTCGGCGGGTACCCACTTTTCGGTAAGGTACCCACATGACGGTGAGTTTTGCGCAGATCCGCGATTCCCAGCCCGCTCTCTTCGATCAGGGATGCGGAACGCGGGTCATCCTCGACCACATCATGAGCAAGTGGGGCGTGCTCGTGCTCTCCTGCCTCTCCGACGGCACGCGGCGCTGGGGCGAGCTGCGTCGGGAGGTGGACGGCATCAGCGAGAAGATGCTCGCGTCGACCCTGCGGACCCTCACCGACGACGGCCTGGTGCATCGGGAGTCGCTGCCGACGGTGCCGCCGCATGTCGAGTACAGCCTCACGCCTCTCGGGCGTGACCTGATGGAGCGGATGCTTCCGCTGATGGAGTGGGTCGCGGCGCACGCCGACGGAATGCTCGGTCGCGACTGACCCACGGAATCCTTCGCGTATCTGAACGCGACGCATGGATTCCGTTGCAGAAACAAAAGGATTGACGGGATACCGCGGCGAGCCGTACTGTTCAGGACATGGCAACGACGCCCATCCACCTCGAACGCCCCGACGGCAAGGGCCTGGCCGCAGGCACCCTCGGCCTGTGGGGCTCCACCGTCATCGGGCTCGCCTCCACGGCCCCCGTCTACTCGCTCGTCGCGACGCTCGGCTTCGTCGTGCTCGCCGTCGGCGCGCAGGCGCCGATCGCCTTCATCATCGCCTTCGTGCCGATGCTGCTGATCGCCTTCGCCTATCGCGAGCTCAACAACGCCGTCCCCGACTGCGGCACCACCTTCACCTGGGGCACCAAGGCCTTCGGGCCGTGGGTGGGCTGGATGGGCGGCTGGGGCGTCGCGGTCGCCGGCATGGTCGTGCTCGCGAACCTCGCGCAGATCGCCTCCGTGTACTTCTGGTCGCTGATCGGGCAGGACCTCGAGAACAACGACTGGCGCGTCGTCGTGGTGGCGGTGCTCTTCATCGCGGCGATGACCTGGGTGAGCTGGCGCGGGGTCGAGATCGGCGAGCGCATCCAGAACGTTCTCCTCGCGATCCAGTACCTCGCGCTGGCGATCTTCATCGTGGCCGCCCTCTGGCAGTTCTTCACGGGCGACGCCCCCGACGCCACCCCGTTCTCGTGGGAGTGGCTGAACCCCTTCGGCTTCACCGACTGGTCGGGCTTCACCGAGGCGATCCTCCTCGCGCTCTTCATCTACTGGGGATGGGACACCTGCCTCGCCCTCAACGAGGAGACGAAGGACCCGAAGCGCATCCCCGGCCGCGCCGCGGTGCTCACGTGCGTCATCCTCCTGGTGACGTACGTCGCGGTGACGATCGCCGCGATGATGTACGCCGGACTCGGCGAGGACGGCACGGGACTCGGCAACGAGGCCAACGCCGACGACTTCTTCCTGGCCATCAAGGACGGGCTGCTCGGACCGTTCGGCTGGGTGCTCGTGGTCGCGGTCGTCATCTCGGCGATCTCGTCCACCCAGACGACCATCCTCCCGACCGCCCGCGGCACGCTCGCGATGGGCGTGTACCGGGCGCTCCCGGCGAAGTTCAAGGACGTGCACCCGGTCTACAAGACGCCGTCGTTCTCGACCATCGTCATGGGCGTGGTGGCTTCCCTCTACTACGTCGGCATGACCCTCATCAGCGACAACATCCTGCAGGACTCGATCCTCTCGCTGGGCCTCGCGATCGCGTTCTACTACGCCATCACCGGTTTCGCCTGCGTCTGGTACTTCCGTGCCGACCTGCGCCGCTCGACCCGCGACCTGTTCTTCAAGGGCATCTTCCCGCTGCTCGGAGCGCTGCTGCTGACCGGCGCGTTCGTGCAGTCGGCGATCGACATGTGGGATGTCGACTACGGCTACACCGTGCTCTTCGGCATCGGCGGCACGTTCGTGATCGGCATCGGGTCGCTGGCGATCGGCCTCGTCCTGATGTTCCTCTGGTACCTCTTCCCGCGGTCGAAGCGGTTCTTCCGGGGCGAGAGCCTGAACCGGGAGACCGAGGTGATGGTGCCGGAGGAGCCGGGCGCGATGATCCGCTCGGTGGACGGCGGCATCTGAGGCGCAGGGTGCGCGCGCGGCTGTCCTAGGCTGGCCTCGTGCGCATCCGGCTCGACATCGCCTACGACGGCACCCATTTCCGCGGGTGGGCCACGCAGCCCACGCTCCGCACGGTCCAGGGGACGCTGGAGGCGGCGCTCGCCCGGATCGTCGGCTCCGACGTGCGGTTCGTCGTCGCCGGGCGGACGGACGCCGGCGTGCATGCGAGCGGACAGGTCGCGCACGTGGATCTCGACGAGGCGCAGTGGGCCCGGATCCAGGCACGGCACGGCCGCGCCGCCGAGGATCCCGCGGGCAGCATCGCGGCGCGCATGCGCGGGGTGCTCGGCGCCTACCCCGACGTGACGGTCGTGCGCTCCTCCCTCGCCCCCGAGGGCTTCGACGCGCGCTTCTCCGCGGTCTGGCGACGCTATCGGTACCGGCTCGCCGACGACCTCGCCGGCTATGACCCGCTGCGGCGTCTCGACACCACCATCATCCGGGGTCGGCTGGACGCCGAGGCCATGGACGCCGCCGCCCGGACCCTCATCGGTCTGCACGACTTCGCCGCCTACTGCAAGCCGCGCGAGGAGGCCACGACCATCCGCACGCTGCTCGACTACCGGTGGCAGCGGGACGCGGACGGGGTGCTCGTCGCGGAGGTGAAGGCCGACGCGTTCTGCCACAGCATGGTGCGGGCCCTCGTCGGCGCCTGCGCGGCGGTGGGGGAGGGACGCCTCGACGTGGGCGACCTCGTCGTGCTCCGCGATGCCCTCACGCGGACCAGCGAGTTCAAGGTGCTCGCCGCCCGCGGGCTCACGCTCACCGAGGTCGGATACCCCGCCGACGACCTCCTCGCCGCGCGGGCAGCCCAGACCCGCGCCCGCCGGGATCACGAGACCGACTGATCGTCCGGATCCGGAGCCGGGGCACAGATGGGGCGGGTAGCGTGGGGACGATCATGAAGGTCATCTCCTACAACCTGCGCAAGCACCGGGCCGCCGGCGAGCTCGCGGCGCTCGTCGATGAGCATGATCCCGACATCCTCTGCCTGCAGGAGTGCGATGTCCCGGGGCTGCCGGACCGGATCGGCGGTCTCGTGCTGGCGGATGCGACGCAGGGCAACCGCCTCGGTCTCGCGCTCTTCTATCGCGAGAGCACCTACCGCCTGCAGGGCATCCGCACCCTCGGCCTGAAGAAGTCGCTGCACGATCGCATCGCGAAGCCGGCGCACGAGCGCGTGCTCGGCGCGCGCCTGCGCGACATCGACGACGGCGGCGAGTTCATCGTCGCGTCCTTCCACGCCGCGCCCCTGACGGCGTTGAACTCGCTGCGGCGGCATCAGATCCGTGCGGCGCTCGCCGAGCTCGCGACGCTGGGCGAGGGGCTGCCGCAGCTCATGGTGGGGGATTACAACTACCCCGTGTTCAAGGAGAACCTCGGGCAGGCCGTGCGCGACCAGGGCTACGCGCTCTCCCTCAGCGACGACCACACCTACACGCGCTACCGCGTCTTCCGCGGGCACTACGACTTCGCGACGTCGTCCGGCTTCGAGATCGAGCGAATCACCACGCTGCCGCAGCGCTCCAGCGACCACCGCCCGATCCTCGTGACGGTCCGCCCGGACTGAGTCCGGGCGCCGGCGGGTTTGGGAATGCCGTTCCGGTGGCGTATGCTGACTCTTTGGTGCCCTTCCCTGTCCTGCGGGGAAGACGCACATCCGAACGTGAGCCCTCCACTGGCGTGTTCCTCCCCGTAGGGAAGAACCACCCCGGAGTGGGATTCACGAACACCTCCGTTCGACAAGAAAGCAGCACTATCGTGACGCGCACTTACACCCCCAAGGCTGGCGAAGTCCAGCGCGACTGGGTCGTCATCGACGCCACCGACGTCGTTCTCGGCCGTCTGGCTTCGCACGCGGCGACGCTCCTGCGTGGCAAGCACAAGCCGACCTTCGCCAACCACATCGACTCAGGTGACTTCGTCATCATCGTGAACGCCGACAAGGTCGCGCTCACCGGTCAGAAGCTCCAGAAGAAGATGGCGTACCGCCACTCCGGCTACCCGGGTGGCCTCAAGGCCGTCAGCTACGCCGAGCTCCTCGAGAAGAACCCGGTCCGCGCCGTGGAGAAGGCCATCCGTGGCATGCTCCCGAAGAACAGCCTGGGCCGCCAGCAGCTGTCGAAGCTGAAGGTGTACGCCGGTGCCGAGCACCCGCACGCCGCGCAGCAGCCCCAGCCGTACACCCTCGACCAGGTCGCCCAGTAAGCGCCGTACAGACTAAGGACATACTCGTGGCTGACATCCAGGACTCCACCGAAAACCTCCAGAACTTCTCGACGTCGACCCCGGAGACCGACGCGGTCGAGGCGGCTCCCCGCCCCGTGCTGAGCGTCCCCGGCGCCGCTGTCGGCCGTCGCAAGCAGGCCATCGCCCGCGTGCGTCTGGTTCCCGGCTCGGGCACCATCACGGTCAACGGCCGCACGCTCGAGGACTACTTCCCGAACAAGCTGCACCAGCAGCTCATCAACGACCCGTTCACCGCGCTGAACCTCGCCGGTGCCTACGACGTGATCGCCCGCATCTCGGGTGGTGGCGACTCCGGCCAGGCCGGCGCCCTGCGTCTCGGCATCGCCCGTGCCCTCAACGGCATCGACGCGGAGAACAACCGTCCGACCCTGAAGAAGGCCGGCTTCCTCTCGCGCGACGCTCGCGTCAAGGAGCGCAAGAAGGCCGGACTCAAGAAGGCCCGTAAGGCGCCTCAGTACTCGAAGCGTTAAGGTCCACTGCTCCGATGCCGATCTTTGGCACGGACGGCGTGCGAGGACTCGCCAATGGCATCCTCACCGCCGACCTGGCGCTCACCCTGGCCCAGGCGACTGCTGTCGTCCTGGGCCAGGGCCGTACTGCGGAGGCTCGCAAGGCCGAAGGCAAGCGACTCACCGCCGTCGTCGCCCGTGACCCCCGGGTCTCGGGGCACTTCCTGACCGCCGCCGTCTCCGCGGGACTCGCCTCCTCCGGCGTCGACGTCCTCGAGGCCGGGGTCATCCCCACGCCGGCGCTGGCATTCCTCGTCGCGGATCGCGACGCCGACTTCGGCGTGATGATCTCCGCGTCGCACAACGCGGCGCCCGACAACGGGATCAAGATCTTCGCCCGCGGCGGACGCAAGCTCCCTGACATCGTGGAGCAGCGCATCGAGGAGGCCATGCACGGCGAGATGCTGCGCCCGACCGGTGCCGGCGTCGGCCGCATCGACCGGTTCTCGGACGCCGAGGACCGCTACGTGGTGCACCTGCTCGCGTCGCTGCCGCACCGTCTCGAGGGCATCCACGTCGTGCTCGACTGCGCCCACGGCGCCGCCTCCGGTGTCTCGCCGGAGACGTTCCGCGATGCCGGCGCCGAGGTCACGGTGATCGGTGCCGACCCCGACGGCTGGAACATCAACGACGGCGTCGGTTCGACCCACCTCGACAACCTCGCCGAAGCCGTCGTCCGGCTCGGCGCCGACGTCGGCATCGCGCACGACGGCGACGCGGATCGCTGCCTCGCGGTCGACGCACAGGGCAACGTCGTGGACGGCGACCAGATCATGGCCATCCTCGCCGTGTCGATGAAGGAGCGCGGTCGTCTCACCGACGACACCCTCGTGGCCACGGTCATGAGCAACCTCGGCCTGCACGTCGCGATGCGCGAGCACGGGATCACGGTGCGTCAGACGGCCGTCGGCGACCGCTACGTGCTCGAGGACATGAACGCCGGCGGCTACGCCCTCGGCGGCGAGCAGTCCGGCCACGTCATCATGAGCGAGTACGCCACCACGGGTGACGGCCTGCTCACCGGTCTGCACCTGGTGGCCGAGATGGCGCGGCAGGGCAAGTCCCTCGCCGAGCTCGCGTCCGTCATGACCGTGTACCCGCAGCTGCTGATCAACGTCCGCGACGTCGACAAGGATCGCGTCGCCGATGACGAGGTCGTGCAGCAGGCGGTGCGCGACGTCGAGGCCGAGCTGGGCGATACCGGGCGTGTGCTGCTGCGCAAGTCCGGCACCGAGCCGCTGGTGCGCGTCATGGTCGAGGCGGCCGACTCCGAGTCGGCACGGGCTCACGCCGAACGACTGGCTGCCGTGGTGCAGGAGCGCCTCGCCCTCTGACGGGGGCGGGGGCTCGCTGCCTCACCCTGCCGGCGAGGTCGGCTGCACGGCTCTCGGGCGCGGCCGCAGGCCCACGGCCACCCGCACGAGCAGGCATCCGACGATGGTGCCCAGGGTGTTCGCGATCACGTCCGACAGCGTCGGGTAGCGGCTGGGCAGCAGCGTCTGCACGAGCTCGATCGTGGCGCTCGCGGCGTAGCCCGTCAGGATCACGAGCCAGGGGCTCCAGCGCGGCCATCCCGCGGCCAGGAGAAGCCCGAACGGGACGAACAGGGCGATGTTCGCGAGGAACTCGAACACGGTGTAGCTCGTCGAGAGCGAGATCCCGAGATGGGCGGAGGCGTACTCCGGGAGACGGAACGCGATACCCGTCACCCGCGAGGCGACCGTGGCCGGCAGCCAGACGATCATCGCGACGGCGACGACGTACGGGACGAGCAGCACGCGCGCCGCGATGGCGGTCTTCGACAGGCGGGAGGGCATGGCGCGAGCCTAGGGGGCGAACCTGGGGATCCGTCCGGCGGCGGGGGTCACCCGGGCGGGCCCTGCTGCTCGATGTACCGCAGCAGCACGCCTTCCCGCAGCGCCCAGGGCGACACCTCCAGCTCCTCCACGTCGAGCGCCGTCATCGCCGCATGCAGCGACACCGCCGCCGCGACGATCTGGAAGGTGCGGTCGGGAGTGATGCCGGGGAGCTCCTGCCGCGCCGATGCGGGCAGACGCGCCAACCGCGGGATCCACGATCCGAGGGCCGCACGCGGCAGCAGCATCCGCTCGCTCCCCGACCAGCCGGGGACGGGGTAGCCGACCAGACGCGCGAGGGAGCGGATGGCCTTGGACGATCCGACGACGTGGTCGGGACGGGGGAGCGCCGTGAACGCGGGGACGACGGAGGCGAGCGTCGTCGTCGCATGCGCGCGGAGCCGGTCCACGTCGTCCTCGCCGGGTGGGTCCTGCGGGAGGAAGCGCACCGTCATGCGTCCCGCGCCCAACGGCACGGAGGCGGCGATCTCCGGGAGCTCCTCGGCCCCCGCGGCGATCTCCAGCGAACCGCCGCCGATGTCGAGGAGCAGCAGTCGGCCGGCGGACCAGCCGAACCAGCGTCGCACGGCGAGGAAGGTGAGCGCGGCCTCGGTCTCGCCGTCGAGCACCTGCAGCGGCTGGCCGAGCGCGGCCTCGATGCGGGCGATCACGGCAGCCCCGTTGCGGGCGTCGCGCACGGCGCTCGTGGCGGTGGCGAGGAGAGCGTCGACGCCCTCGGTCTCGGCGACCCGACGTGCCTGGGCGACGGCCGCCTCCAAAGCCCGCACGCCCTCCTCGGCGATCGCGCCGTCCGGTGTGAGGTAGCGCATGAGGCGCAGCACGGTGCGGTCGCTCGTCGTCGCGAGCGGTCGTCCGCCGGGACGCACGTCGGCCGCGAGCATGTGGACGGTGTTCGATCCGATGTCGATGACTCCGAGGCGCACGGGATGAGGATACTCGCGCGCGGTTACGATGGACGACGTGACCACCGTCGACTCCACGCTGCCGCTGTCGCCGTACCGGGAGATCGGGCGCGCGGAGTGGGCGCGTCTCGCCGCGGGACTCGACCAGCCGCTCACCGAGACCGAGGTCGTCGAACTCCGAGGCATCGGCGACCGGCTCGACCTCACCGAGGTGCGCGAGGTCTACCTCCCGTTGAGCCGGCTGCTGAGTCTGTACGCGAGCGCGACCAAGCAGCTCGGCGCCGCGACCTCGACGTTCCTGCAGGAGGACGACACCACGACGCCGTTCGTCGTCGGCGTCGCCGGCTCCGTCGCGGTGGGCAAATCGACGATCGCCCGGCTCCTCCGCGAGCTCATGAGCCGCTGGCCGGGGACGCCGCGGGTGGAGCTGGTCACGACGGACGGCTTCCTCTACCCGAACGCCGAGCTGGAGCGCCGCGGACTCATGGACCGCAAGGGCTTCCCCGAGTCGTACGACCGCCGGGCGCTGATCCAGTTCCTCACAGAGGTCAAGAGCGGGGCTCCCGAGGTGCGCGCGCCGTTCTACTCCCACATGCGCTACGACATCGTCCCGGACGCCCACGTCGTGGTGCGCCGGCCGGACGTCGTGATCGTCGAGGGGCTGAACGTCCTGCAGCCCCCGCCGGCGCCGAACGACGTGGCCGTGAGCGATCTCTTCGACTTCTCGATCTTCGTGGACGCCGACACGGCACACATCGAGAAGTGGTACGTCGACCGGTTTCTCGCTCTGCGGCAGGGTGCCTTCAGCAACCCGAACTCGTACTTCAACGTGTTCGCGCACCTCACCGACGAGGAGGCGATCACCACTGCATTGGGATACTGGAACGAGATCAACATGCCCAACCTCGTCGAGAACGTGATGCCGACTCGGCATCGGGCACGGCTCGTCCTGCGGAAGGGCGCGGATCACGACGTGGAGAGCGTGCTCCTGCGCAAGCTCTGAGCGCTCGCGGCGGCATCCGATTGTTCGGACGGTTCGCAAAAAATGCCGCTTACCCTTATCGGCATGTGTGGAATCGTCGGATACGTGGGCCCGCGGCCCAGCCAGGACATCCTTCTCGCCGGCCTCGCCCGGCTCGAGTACCGCGGCTATGACTCCGCGGGCATCGCCGTGATCGACGGCGAGGGGACGCTGGGCATGCGCAAGAAGGCGGGCAAGCTCGCCATGCTGCGCGACTCGCTCGGCGACGCCCCCCTCGCCGACGGCACGACCGGCATCGGCCACACCCGCTGGGCGACGCACGGCGGCCCGACCGACGTCAACGCGCACCCGCACCTCGCCGACGACGACAAGCTCGCGGTGATCCACAACGGCATCATCGAGAACTTCGCGGCCCTGCGCGACGAGCTCCTCGCCGACGGCGTCGCCTTCCGCAGCGAGACCGACACCGAGGTGGCCGCCGCCCTCCTGGGCCGCGAGTACGCGGGCAACGGCGGCGATCTCGCCCTCGCCTTCCGCACGGTGGTGAACCGCCTCGAGGGGGCCTTCACGCTCCTGGCCATGCACCAGGACCACCCGGGGCTCGTCGTCGGCGCCCGCCGCAACTCGCCGCTCGTGATCGGTCTGGGCGAGGGGGAGAACTTCCTCGGCTCCGACGTTGCCGCCTTCGTCGAGCACACCCGCAAGGCACTGGCGATCGGTCAGGACCAGATCGTCTCGATCACCCCGGACGCGGTGACCGTGACCGACTTCGCCGGGACGCCCGTCACCGCCGAGCCCTTCGACGTCTCCTGGGACGCCGCCGCCGCCGAGAAGGGCGGATGGTCGAGCTTCATGGCCAAGGAGGTCGCGGAGCAGCCCGAGGCGGTCGCGAACACCATCCGCGGACGCATCCGCGACGGTCAGGTCGTGATCCCGGAGCTGGACGGCCTCGACGAGCTCTTCGTCGGCATCAACCGCGTCATCATCACGGCGTGCGGCACGGCCTCCTATGCCGCGCTCGTCGGCAAGTACGCGATCGAGCAGTGGGCCCGCGTGGCCGTCGACGTCGAGCTCGCCCACGAGTTCCGCTACCGCGACCCGGTCATCGGCGCGGACACCCTCGTGGTCTCGATCAGCCAGTCCGGCGAGACCATGGACACCCTCATGGCCGTGAAGTACGCCCGGGAGCGCGGTGCCCGCACGCTGTCGGTCTGCAACACGCAGGGCGCGACCATCCCGCGCGAGTCCGACGCCGTCGTGTACACCCACGCCGGCCCGGAGGTCGCCGTGGCCTCGACCAAGGCGTTCTCCGCCCAGATCACGGCCCTGCTGCTGCTCGGCCTGCACATGGGCCGCGTCCGCGGTGTTGTCGCCGACGCCTCCACGGACGTCGAGGAGCTCGCCGCGCTGCCGGAGAAGGTCGCGAAGGTGCTGGAGAGCGAGCACGAGCACGTCTCGCAGCTCGCCGGCTGGATGGCCGACACCCGCTCGGTGCTCTTCCTCGGTCGCCACGTCGGCTATCCGATCGCGCTCGAGGGTGCGCTCAAGCTCAAGGAGATCTCCTACATCCACGCGGAGGGCTTCGCCGCCGGTGAGCTCAAGCACGGTCCGATCGCCCTGATCGAGCCGGGACAGCCGGTGTTCGTGCTCGTGCCGTCGCCGCGGCACTCCGCGCTCGTGCACTCCAAGGTCGTCTCCAACATCCAGGAGATCCGCGCCCGTGGCGCCCGCGTCATCGTCGTGGCGGAGGAGGGTGACGCCGCCGTGCTGCCCTTCGCCGACGAGGTCATCCACATCCCGCTCGCCGGACCCATGTTCGAGCCGCTGCTCGCCGTGGTTCCGCTGCAGATCTTCGCGATGGCGCTGGCCACCGCGAAGGGCCTCGACGTGGACCAGCCGCGCAACCTCGCGAAGTCCGTCACGGTGGAGTGACCGCCGACCCACCCCCTTGTGTTCCTCCCACCCCTCTGCGTGCGCACGCAAAGGGGTGGGGTGTACGGAGAGGGGTGGGTGGGCAAGCCCGAGTAGGCTGAACGCGTGATCATCGGCACCGGCATCGACCTCGTGGACATCCCGAGGTTCGAGCGCACGATGACCCGCACCCCTCGCCTGCGCGAGCGGCTGTTCGCTCCGTCCGAACGGGAGCTCCGGCTGCCGTCTCTGGCCGCGCGATATGCCGCGAAGGAAGCGCTGATCAAGGCGCTCGGCGGCTCCGACGGCGTGCACTGGACCGAGATCGAGATCGCCTCGGAGGCCTCCGGAAAGCCGCACTTCGTGCTGTCCGGATCCACCGCCGCGGTCGTCGAGGAGCGCGGCATCCGCACGCTGCATCTCACCCTCACCCACGATGCCGGCCTCGCCGCCGCGTTCGTCGTCGCCGAAGGAGCCCCGCTGTGACCGTCCCGTTCCGCGAGGCCACGATCGACCTCGATGCGATCGCCGACAACGTGCGGCACTTCCGCCGGCTCACCGGAGTCGAGGTGCTCGTCGTCGTCAAGGCCAACGCCTACGGCCACGGCGCCGCCGCGACCGCCGTGGCCGCGCTCTCCGCCGGTGCGACGCGGCTCGGCGTGGCCGAGATCCCGGAGGCGCTGGAACTGCGGCGTCAGGGCGTGCACGCGCCTGTGGTGGCCTGGCTGCACGCCCCGGGGGAGCGGTTCCTGGAGGCGGCTGCGGAAGGGGTCGAGGTCGGCATCTCGTCGTACGACCAGCTGCAGGCGGCCGCCGCCGCCGCGTCCGCGGACCGCCCGGTCGCCGTGCACCTGAAGCTCGAGACCGGGCTGTCACGCAACGGCATCGCTCCCGACGACTGGGGGACGGTGCTCGCCGAGGCCGCCCGGCTGGAGCGCATCGGCCGCCTGCGCATCGTGGGCCTCTTCTCGCACCTCTCCAACGCCTCGCCGGCCGACGACCGCGCCGCGCTCGCCCGGTTCGAGGAGGGTGTGGCGCAGGCCGCGGCGCTCGGCGTACGCCCGGAGATCCGCCACATCGCCGCCACGGCCGCCGCGATCGACCTGCCTGAGACACGGCTGGACGCCGTCCGCATCGGCATCGGCACGTACGGCCTCTCGCCCTTCGACGACCGCTCCTCCGCGGAACTGGGTCTGCGCCCGGCCATGACCCTGCGCGGGGCGGTGGCGGCCGTCCGTCGTGTTCCCGCCGGTACCGGGGTCTCCTACGACTACGTGCACCGCACCGACCGCGAGACCACCCTGGCGCTCGTGCCCCTCGGTTATGCCGACGGCGTGCCCCGCAGCGCCTCAGGACGCCTGCCCGTGTCGATCGGAGGGCGCCGCTACACGAACGTCGGACGGATCGCGATGGATCAGTTCGTCGTGGACGTCGGGGATGCGCCGGTGGGTGTCGGTGACGAGGTCACCCTGTTCGGGGATCCGACCCTCGGCGTGCCGTCAGCCACGGATTGGGCGGAGGCCGCTGGCACGATCGGCTACGAGATCGTCACCCGCATCGGTCACCGGGTGCCGCGGAGGACGACGTGAGCCTGGACCCCGCGTTCCTCGGACGCCGCCGGATCTCCACCTCCGAGGAGATGGAGCAGCTCGGCCTGCGCATCGGCGAGCAGCTCGAGCCGGGCGACCTCCTGATCCTCACCGGGCCGCTGGGGGCGGGCAAGACCACGTTCACCCGCGGCCTGGCCGAGGGCCTCGGGGTGCGCGGTCCCGTGCAGAGCCCCACGTTCGTGATCGCCCGCACGCATCCGTCGGTCGTCGGCCGCGCGCCGCTCGTGCACGTCGACGCCTATCGCCTCGGCTCCGCGGCGGAACTCGACGACCTCGACCTCGACCTGGAGCGATCGGTCGTGGTCGTGGAATGGGGCCGCGGTATGGCGGAGGAGCTCGCCGACGCCTGGTGGGACATCGAGATCGAACGCCCCGTCGGTGCCGGCGAGGACGACGCCCTCGACCCGTCGGAACTCGACGCCGACGCGCCTCGCGTCGTCACGATCACCCGTGAGGAGCGCGCGTGACGGCGGGGGAGCCGCTGGTCGCGGTCATCATCGAGGACGACCCCGGGGTCCGGTCGCTGCTGGACGAGGTGTTCCTCGCCGCGGGGTTCCGCACCGTGCTGGCCGGCTCCGGGCCGGAGGGGCTCGCGGCGGTCGCGGCGCACCGTCCGATCATCACCACGCTCGACATCAACCTCCCCGGCATCGACGGCTTCGAGGTCGCGCGGCGCATCCGACAGGTCAGCGACACCTTCATCATCATGCTGTCCGCCCTGGCCGACGAGTCGGACGTGGTGCTCGGCCTCACCTCCGGTGCCGACGAGTACCTGGTGAAGCCTTTCCGGCCGCGCGAGCTGCGTGCCCGGATCGAGGCGCTCCTCCGGCGCACCCGCACCCCGGCGACGGACCCGCTCCCTCTCGCCGCCGCGCAGGTCCCGGCGGCTTCGACCCCCGTGCCCGCGGCCTCACCCGCCCCGAGTGCCGCGCTCCCGGCCGGTGCCGCCGCCGATGCCACCGTGGCCACGTGGCGAGGGCTCGTGCACCGTGACCTCAGTCTCGACCTCGACACGCGCCTCGTGCTCGTCGCCCAGCGCCCCGTCGAACTCACCCCCACCGAGTTCGACCTGCTCGCGGCGCTCCTCGAGGCCGGCCGCCGGGTCTGCAGCAAAGCCGACCTCGCGCTCGGACTGCGCGGAGCCTCCGGCGACGCCTTCGATCGGGTAAGCGAACCCGACAAGCGGGCGATCGAGACGCACATGGCCAATCTGCGTCGGAAGCTCGGCGACAGTCCCACCGCCCCTCGCTACATCGAGACGGTGCGTGGCGTCGGATACCGCCTCACGTCCGACGATCGGCGCCCCTGACGGGAGGGGTCGAGGCCGCGGCTCCCCCACCGCGGCCCCGGATGCCTGCGAATCCCCACTCGCGCGGCCCCAGCTTCTGCGAAATCCCCAGTCGCAGCGTCGGCTCCCACTCAGAATCGTAGGGCGCGAACGCCTCCTGAAGAGCGAGATGTGACGATCTTTGAGTAATCTTGCGTGAATGCTGAGGATCGACCGGGAGGCGGACCTTGATGATCCGCACGGTCTCGATCTGGCGGTGGCAGCTGGTGTTCACCGCGAGCATCGTCGCCATCGTGGTGATGGTCGCGGGCTTCAAGCCGCAGACCCTCGCGATCCCGCTGTTCATCGGGGGGATCGGCCTCATCGTCGTCACCACCCTGGTGGCGCTCATGGTCCCGTGGCGACGTCTGCCGCGCACGGCGGTGACGGTCCTCCCGCTGCTCGACGTGCTCGGGGTCGGACTGACGACGAACGTGCCGGATCTCCGGCTCGGCTTCCTCTGGGTCTTCCCCGTGGTCTGGCTGGCGACCTACTTCTCGATGCCCTGGGTGTTCGTCGGCATCGCGCTCAGCGGCGGCTGCCTGGTGTTCTTCTCGGACCGCTCCGGCCCGCCGGAGGACGTGCTGCTGCGCGTGCTCACGGTCGTCATCACCCTGAGCTTCCTCGGCGTGACGGTCCGCATCGGCGCCCAGCGCTCCGGCGCGGCACGGCGGCTCCTGCAGCGCCGCTCCGAGCAGGTGAACCGGGCGGCGGAGCGGGCCGAGACGAACCAGGAGCGCGTCACGCAGGTCATCGACGCGCTGCGCATCGCGCTGGTCGTGGTCACCTCCGCGGGCCGCATCCTGCAGATGAACGACGCCTACCGCACCCTCTACGGCCGTGACCGCTTCGGCGCGGCGCTCCCGTCGGCGTCCGTCGAGTACGACGCCCGGCGCGGGACGGCTCTGACCCCGGAGCGCACGACGCTGGCGCGGGCTGCCGCGGGGGAGTCGATGCGGGAGGAGCGGGTGTGGCTGTACGACGGGGCAGGGCAGTGGCACGCCCTGGCCGTGACCACGCAGCCCATCGCCGGAGCCCGGGAGGGGGAGCGCATCACCCTCGTCGTCATCGACGACGTCACCGCGCTCCTGGAGGCCGCCGAGGAGCGGCGGGCGCTGACCGCCGTGATCTCCCACGAGCTGCGCAACCCGCTGACCGCGATCATCGGCCACGTCGAGCTCCTGCGCGAGCGCGACGACCTCCCCGGCCGCGTGCCCGCGCAGATCGAGGTTATCGCGGACGCGGGGGAGCGGCTGCAGGATCTCGTCACGAGCATGCAGGCCCAGACGGGGCGGGTCTCGCACGACCCCTTCGAGCCGGTGGACCTGCGCGTGGTCGTCGAGGAGTCGGCCGCGTCGTTCGCGCCCCTGATGGGGGCCGCGCGGCAGGAACTCGTCCTCCACGGGGCCGAGCGGATGGTGATCACGGGCGACGCGTTCCGGCTGCGTCAGGTGCTGGACAACCTCCTGGGCAACGCCGTGAAGTACACGCCGGGGGGCGGGCGGATCACGGTGCGGCTGGCGGAGTCGGACGGACACGCCGAGGTCACCGTGGCGGACACCGGGATCGGCATCGCCGAGGAGGAGCTGCCGCGGCTGTTCGAGCCCTACTTCCGCGCGGACAGCGCCGTGCGCGGCGGCATCGCCGGCACCGGTCTCGGCATGGGCATCGCGCGGGACATCGTGGTCGCGCACGGCGGCGCCATCCTTGTGGCGAGCGAGGTGGACGTCGGGACCACCGTCACCGTCCGCTTCCCCCGACGAATGAGAGAGGACCCCGTATGACGCCGCTCGTGCCCGTCAGCGTCGACGTCACCACGAGCATGGTGGCCGTGGTGACCGTGCTCACCGCGATCGTCGTCGGTCTCGCCACCCTGGCGCGGCCGAGCAGGGCGACCATCGTCTGGGGCGTCGCCTTCGGCATCGGGATGCTCGGCGCCTACCTCTGGTTGGCCGGTCACCACACCGGCAGCCCCGTGCTCCGCGCGGCCGCCTCCGCGATCGTCGTCTCCTTCGTGCCGCTCGTGTGGCTCGGGGTGCGGATGCACTTCGGACGGTCAGCGCCCTGGCTGCCGGTCGTCCTCGCGCTCGTCGGCGTCCCCACGGCGCTGATCCTCACGGCGGGCACGCGCTGGTATCTGCCGGTCTTCCACGTCGTCTTCCTGGCGATGGCGGTCTTCGCCGGCCTGCTCGCCTGGGAGCTGCTCCGAGGGCAGCCGGCGTCGCGGGACATCGTGCTGCCTCTCGCGCTCGCCGCGTGCGGCTTCGTCGTGGTCGCCGTCGTGAGCGCCGGCTCCGCCCTCGTCTCGGGAGGCGTGAGCACGGAGGAGCAGCTCAGCGCGCTGCGCGGGATGAACGCGGTCGGGACGATCGTCGTGAGCACGTGCGCAGCCTTCACCCTCGTGCTCCTCGTGCGGGTGGAGAGCGCGACGCCCGGGACGGACGGCGCGGCGGAGCGCGCCAGGGAGCGGCTTCGCAAGGCGTCAGCGCAGAAGGACCCCGCCTGGTCGATCCTCGACATCCGCCTGGACGACCCCACCGACCTCCGCGAGGCGTCGAGCAGCGCCGGCTTCCGACGCATCGCCGATCGGTTCCACGCGGACATCGGCGACGCGCTTCCGGCGACAGCCGATGCGGAGCGGGTCGCCGACGACCGCGCGATCGTCATCATCCACGGAAGCGACGAGGCGGTGCGGTTCCACCTGCGGGCGATCCTGGCATCCGTGTCGATCATCGATCTGGAGGCGCCTGCGAGCGGGATCCGCTCCTCCGCCAGCATCGGCTGGGCGACCGCAGCCGTCGCGGGATACGACTACGACACACTCGTCGCGGCGGCGGCATCCGCGGCGGAACGGGCGCGCGACGCCGGCGGGGATCAGTGGAAACGGGCGCAGGAGTCGGATCTGACCGCCGTCTGAGCTCGCCTTCCGGCGTCAGCCGAACAGCCTCTTCACCGTATCGAGGTGCTCGCGGGTCAGGGCGCCGGCTGTCCGGGGGTCGCGCGCGGCGATCGCATCGCCGATACGCCCGTGCGCGTCCTGGTCGGCGGCGTCGCCGTGATGGCCGCGGATGCGCAGCATGTCGATCATGGCCTGCAGCGAGCGAGGGGCGAAGCCGTCGAACAGCTCTCGCAGCACGGGATTGCCGGAGGCGACGACGACGGCCCGGTGGAAGGCCATGTCCGCCTCGACGTGCGCGCGGATGTCCGTGCGTCGACGGTCGCGTTCGGCGAGCGTGCGCCTCAGCTCGTCCAGGTCGGCCGCGGTCCGGCGCTCCGCAGCGAGCGCCGCGGCCTCGACTTCGATCGCGGTGCGGGCCTCGAGGACCGCGATGATGTCGGCGCGGTCGAGGACGGCATCCCAGGTCGGGGCGGGCTCGACGGCCGTGACGAAGACGCCCGCGCCCTGGCGGGTGGCGAGCACACCGCGCCCGGCCAGGATGCGGATCGCCTCGCGGGCCGTCGAGCGACCCACGCCGAGCTGCGGAGCGAGCGTCGTCTCGCCGGGCAGCTTCCCGCCGACCTCCCATTCGCCGGCTCCGATCCGGGCGAGGAGCAGCTCGGCGGCCTGTTCGGCGAGGGATTCGCGGCGCACGGTCGTCATGGGTCCATTCTCGCAGGTGACTCGACTGCTCTGCTTGTCTGAGGAGTTGTGCTAGGTTCTCCCTATGCGCACATCCCGGTTCCTCCTCCTTCGTCGCCACGACGGGGTCTAGTCAGACCGGCTCCCCGTCGTGGGGAGCAGGACGCGCCGGTCGCCTTCCTCGCGATCCGAACAGGAACCCGATCATGACCCCATCCCGCGCCTTCCCGACCCTCGCCACCCCGTCCGGCGCCCTCCCCGACGACGCTCCGCACTGGAACAGGCAGCGGCCCTCGCAGATGCCCTCGCATCGCTATCGAGACGTGTACTCCCGTGTCGCCGTGCCGCTGCAGACGCGGACCTGGCCGAGCGCGCGACTGACCCAGGCCCCCCTGTGGGTCCCTGTGGATCTCCGGGACGGGAACCAGGCGCTGGCCGAGCCCATGGACCCGGCCCGCAAGCGGCGCTTCTTCGAGCTCATGGTCGCGATGGGCTACAAGGAGATCGAGGTCGGATACCCCTCGGCCTCCCGGACGGACTACGACTTCGTCCGGCTCCTCGCCGAGACCGACCTCGCTCCTGCCGACGTGACGATCGTGGTGTTCACGCCTGCGCGGCGTGACCTGATCGAGCGGACCGTCGAGTCCGTGCGCGGCATCCGGAACCCCGTCGTCATCCACATGTACACCGCCACGGCGCCGACGTGGCGCGATGTCGTCCTCGGCCAGGACAGGGAGGGGCTGAGGGCGCTGATCCTCACGGGCGGGCAGGACGTGCTCCGCTTGGCGGGAGACCTCGACAACGTCCGCTTCGAGTTCTCTCCCGAGGTGTTCACCCTCACCGAGCCGGACTTCGTCCTCGACGTGTGCGGGGTGATGACGACCCTGTGGGACGCGACCCCCGAGCGTCCCGTGATCCTGAACCTGCCGGCGACCGTCGAGGTCGCGACCCCGAACGTCTACGCGGACCAGATCGAGTACATGCACCGCAACCTCGGGCGTCGCGACGGGGTCATCCTCTCCGTGCATCCGCACAACGACCGCGGTACCGGCGTCGCCTGCGCGGAACTCGCCGTCCTCGCCGGTGCGCAGCGGGTCGAGGGGTGCCTCTTCGGCAACGGGGAGCGCACCGGCAACGTCGACCTCGTGACCCTCGCCCTCAACCTCCACGCGCAGGGGGTCGATCCGATGATCGACTTCTCCGACATCGACGAGATCCGCCGGACCGTCGCGCACTGCAACGGCATCGACATCCACGCGCGGCACCCGTATGCCGGCGACCTCGTGCACACCGCCTTCTCGGGCACCCATCAGGACGCCATCCGGAAAGGGTTCGCGGAGCATCGCGCCCGTGCCGCGGAGGAGGGCCGCCCCGAGGACGAGATCGAATGGCGCGTGCCGTATCTGCCCATCGACCCGGCGGACATCGGCCGTAGCTACGACGCCGTGATCCGCGTCAACTCGCAGTCCGGGAAGGGCGGCATCGCGTACCTGCTGGAAGACGCCTATGGGATCGAGCTGCCGCGGCGCCTGCAGATCGACCTCGCTCGTCACGTCCAGCGGCGCACCGAGCAGACGGGACGCGAGGTCACGGCCGCGGAGGTGTGGGACATCTTCCACGCCGCCTACCTCGCGAGCGCGGACACGGGACCGCTGAAGCTGCGGGCGGATGCCGACGTCGCGGGAGGGTGCACGACGATCACGCTCCATGCCGACGGCGTCGAGACGCGGACCCGCCACGACGGCGTCGGTCCGGTGGAGGCGCTGGGCACGGCGCTCGCGGCAATCGGTCTGCCCGTCGAGATCCTGAGTCTGCACCAGACGAGCATCGGAACGGGCCCGGACAGCGACGCGCTCACTCTGATCGAGTACCGCGACGGCGCGCGTTCGGGATGGGCGGCCGGCCGCGACCGCTCCGTGCTGGCGGCGACCCTGCACGCCGTGCGGAACGCGGCGGCGCGCCGCGCCGCGACGACGCCGGCCCGCGGGGACTAGGGGGTCTGCTTCTCGCGCCCCCGCGCGAGTGCCGCGGAGATCGCATCCGCGGCGCTCGCGTCGGTGTCGGCGGCGGCGGAGACGTTCTCGGCGACGACGGCCTCGATGATCTCGGTGCGCTGGATCCGGGTCTCCCGCGGGGCCTTGACGCCGATGCGCACGCTGTCGCCCTTGATGTCGAGCAGCGTGACCTCGATCTCGCCGTCGATGCGCACGCTCTCACCGATCCGCCTCGTCAACACCAGCATTCGTTCAGCCTACTGGTGCGGCGGGGGCGGCCCCGAGCGACGCGGTGGAGGAGTCGCGGACCACGCCGATCGTCTCGATCGTGAGGGGAGCGGCGGTCGCCTCGCTGTAGGAGAGGACGGGGAGGCCGTCGGTCTGCGCCGACACCAGCCGCCGCACGGCGGGACGCAGCGAGGGGGCGCAGACGAGCACCGGTTCGCCGCCGTCCGTCGGCGTCGCCACGGCCTGCTTCACCGACGCGATCACCGCTTCCATCCGCGGCGGGTCGAAGACGATCTGCGAGCCCTCGTCGCCGGGACGGAGACTCTCCAGCATCGCCTGTTCCAGCAGCGGGGCGATCATGACGACTCGGAGGGTGCCGTCCTCCGCGAAGCGGGAGGCGATGGCCGGTCCCAGGGCGGCACGGGCGGCCTCGATCAGTCCCTCCGGGTCGGTGGAGGTCTTCGCACGGAGCGCGAGCGCCTCGTAGATGCGGCTGAGGTCGTTGATCGGCACCCGTTCGGCGAGCAGCCCCTGCAGCACCCGCTGGACCTCCGCGAGCGACAGCAGCGCGGGGGTGAGCTCCTCGACCGCCGAGGGAGAGACCTGCTTCAGGGCGTCGGTGAGCTGACGCACGTCCTCGCGGCTGAGCAGGCGGGCGGCGTGCGTCTGGATCACGCTCGACAGGTGGGTGATGATGACGCTCGCCCGGTCGATCACCGTGGCTCCGGCGAACTCGGCGCTGTGGCGCATCTCCATCGGGATCCACTTGCCCTCGAGACCGAACACGGGGTCGAGGGCGGCGGTCCCCGGCAGGCTGTCCAGGCCCTGTCCGAGCGCCAGCACCGACCCGGTCGGCGCGGTGCCCCGCCCGGTCTCGACGCCCGCGATGCGGATGACGTAGGTCGCCTGGGGAAGCTCGATGCTGTCCCTGGTGCGCACGGGCGGGGTGACCAGACCGAGGTCGAGCGCGATGCGCCGCCGCAGCGCCTTGACCCTCGCGAGGAGGTCGTCGGGGCCGCCGGTCACCAGATCCACGATGTCCGGGGCGAGGAGGATCTCGAGGGGGTGCACCCGCATGCGCTCGATGAGCTCCTCCGGTTGGTCCACCGGCGCGGGAGCGGGTGCCTGCGCCGCCTCCGCCTCCTCCCGCTTGCGGGTCGCGGTGATGCGCTGGGCGATGAGCAGCAGCAGGGCGCCGATCACCAGGAAGGGGAGCATCGGCATGTGCGGGATGAGCGCCATGACGATGGCCGCGGACCCCGCGATGATGAGGGCGTTGCGCGACTGGCCGAGCTGCGTCGATGCGGCCGATCCCATCTCGGCCTCGGCGGTCGAGCGGGTGACGATCATGCCGGTCGAGACCGCCATGAGCAGCGCGGGGATCTGGGTGACGAGGCCGTCGCCGATCGTGAGCAGGCTGTAGGTGCTCACCGCCTGGTCGATCGACATGCCGTGCTGGACGAGGCCGATCGCGATGCCGCCGACGAGGTTGATGATGATGATCACGAGCCCGGCGATCGCGTCGCCCTTGACGAACTTCGAGGCGCCGTCCATCGCGCCGTAGAAGTCGGACTCGGCGGCGACCTCCGCCCGGCGCTCGCGGGCTTCGGTGTCGCTGATGAGGCCGGCGTTGAGGTCGGCGTCGATGGCCATCTGCTTGCCCGGCATCGCGTCGAGCGTGAACCGGGCGCCCACCTCGGCCACGCGCTCCGCGCCCTTCGTCACCACGACGAACTGGATCACGACGAGGATGAGGAACACGACGGCGCCGATGATGAGCGAGCCGCCCACCGCGATCGCCCCGAACGCCTCGATCACCTGTCCCGCGTACGCCTCGCCGAGGACGAGGCGGGTGGAGGCGACGTTGAGCCCGAGCCGGAACAGCGTCGCCACGAGCAGCAGCGAGGGGAACACCGAGAAGTCGAGCGGCTTCTTCACGAACATCGACGTCAGCAGGATCACCAGCGCGAACATGATGTTGAGGATGATCAGCACGTCGAGCAGGAACGGCGGCACCGGGACGACGAGCAGCATGATGATGCCGACGACGCCGATCGGCACCCCGAGCGTGGTGAGGAGCTTCTTCATACGGTCCTCCGGTAGGGGAGCGAGTGGATGCCGCGGGCGGCGCCTCGGCGCCGCAGCGCGTCGACGAACACGAGGACCCGTGCCACGGCGTTGTAGAGGTCTTCGGGGATCTCCTGGCCCAGCTCGCACGCGGCGTGCAGAGCGCGAGCGAGGCTGATGTCGCGGACGAGGGGGACGCCGGACTCGAGCGCCTTCTCGCGGATCCGCTCGGCGATGACGCCGCTGCCCTTCGCGACGACCCGCGGGGCGGACGTGCCGGGGTCGTATTCGAGCGCGATGGCGATGTGCGTGGGGTTGACGACCACGACGTCGGAGCCGGCGACCGCGGCGATCATGCGGTTGCGGCTCACCGCGAGCTGACGCGACCGGCGCTGCTGCCGGATGAGCGGGTCGCCCTCGGAGTTCTTGTTCTCGTCGCGCACCTCGCGCTTGGTCATGCGCGTGTGCTTGCGGTTGCGGCGCATCACGACGAACAGGTCGATCGCGGCGAGCACCAGACCCACGGCGATGGCGGTCTGCAGCAGGGCCGCGGTGCCGTCCGCCGCGGTGCCGAGCAGCCGCGACACGGAGTGCGCGCCGCTCGCCGTGAGCACGGGCATGAGCCCGGAGATGACGACCCACAGGGCGAGGGCGATGGCGGCCGTCTTCAGGAGCGCCTTCGCCCCCTCCCACAGCGCCTGCAGGCCGAACACCCGCCGCACGCCGGAGACGAGGTTGAACTGCTCGTAGCGCCCGGACAGCTTCCGCAGGTGCACGCCGCCCTGCACCACCGCGCCGAACAGCGTCACGATCGCGACCGCGGCCAGCAGCGCGCCCAGCGTGGGCAGCACCGAGGCGAGGGCCCGTCCGAGGGCGGCGAGCGCGGCCTCCGGAGAAGGCGCCTGCATGAGCCCGGCGAGGGTCACCAGCTGCTCGGTGCCGGCGGCGGTCCCCGCGGCGATGGCGGCGGGCATCATGACGGCTGCGGCGCCGATGCCGAGCCACGCCGTGAGGTCCTGACTGCGGGCGATCCGGCCCTTCTGCCTGGCCTCCCGGAGGTGCTTCTCGGTGGCCTTCTCGCTGCGTTCGCCGCTGTCCGAGCCGCTCACGGTGTCACCCCCTGCATCAGGCGGAACGCCTGGGTGGCGAGGGCGTCGACGATTCCCGGGAACGCGACGTACACGGCGCCCGCGAGCAGGAGCGTGAGGAGGATCTTGACGGGGAAGCCCATCGCGAAGGCGTTGAGCGCCGGCGCCACGCGCGTGATGAGACCGAGCCCGACGTCGGCGAGGAAGAGCACGAGGACGAGAGGACCCGCGATCTGCACGGCCGCCAGCACCATCTGGGACACCCCGTCGACGAGCAGCTCGGCGGGTCCCGCCACGCGGAAGATGCCGTCGACCGGCACCGCGTCGAAGCTGCGGGCGAGCCCGGCGAGGATGAGCTGATAGCCGCCGGAGGCGAAGAGCAGCGTCAGCGCGGTGAGGTGGAAGAGCCGGGTGAACTGCGCGCCGTTGACCATCGCCGCCGGATCGAAGGCCTGGGCGAGCTGGAAACCGCCGAACACGTCGATCAGGCTGCCCGCGGCCTGCACCGCGGAGAAGCACAGCAGCACGAGGAAGCCGAGCAGGGCCCCGGTGAGCAGCTGGATCACGAGCGCACCGAGGAACGGCCCGGTGTCCAGGCTCTCGTACCCGGGCGCGACGGCAGCCCCCACCGCGAGCGACAGTCCGATCGAGAGCATCGCCTTCACACGCACCGGGATCGCGCCGTACGAGAACGGCGGGGCGATCATGATGAACGCCGTGATGCGCACGGCGGCGAGCAGGGTGGCCTCCAGCCACGCGAAGTCGATCGGGATGAACACGGGCTCATCCGCTCAGCAGCGACGGGATGCGGGCGAACATCTCGTTCGTGAAGGCGATGATCTCGGCGATCATCCAGTTCCCCGCGATGAGCAGGGCGATGCCCACCGCGACGATCTTCGGCACGAACGACAGCGTCACCTCCTGCACCTGGGTGATGGACTGCAGCAGCGAGATCGCGAAGCCCACCACGAGCGCGGTGATGAGCATCGGGGCGGCGAGCTTGGCGGCGATCAGCAGCCCCTGGGCACCGATGTCGAGGACGGCTTCGGGACTCATCCCACACCTCCGTAGCTCTCCAGGAGCGCTTTGATGATGAGCCCCCACCCGTCGACGAGGATGAACAGCAGGATCTTGAACGGCAGCGAGATCATGACCGGTGGGAGCATCATCATGCCCATCGACATCAGCGCCGCCGCCACGACGAGGTCGATCACGAGGAACGGCACGAAGATCACGAAGCCGATGATGAAGGCGGCCCGCAGCTCCGAGATCATGAACGCGGGGATGAGCGTGTACATCGGCACGCTCGCGGCGTCCTCCGGATTGTCCTGCCCGGCCATCCGGGTCATCAGCGCGAGGTCCTCCTCGCGCGTGTAGTGCAGCATCCACTCCCGCAGGGGGGCCTGCCCGACGTCCACGGCCTGCGTGAACGTGAGCGCCCCGTCGACGTACGGCTGCACGGCGAGCGTGTTGATCTCGGTCAGCACGGGCCACATGATGAACAGCGAGAGGAACAGCGACAGGCCCGCGAGCACCTGGTTCGGCGGGATCGTCGGGAGGGACAGCGCGTTCCTGGTCATGGCGAGGACGACGAAGATCTTCGTGAACGACGTCATCATCAGCAGCAGCGCGGGGGCCACCGACAGCAGCGTGATCCCCAGGAGGGTGAGGATCGAGCCGGACGGGCCGCCGTCGATGCCGTTGATGTCGATCGTCACGCCCTCGCCGTCGTCCGGGGTGACCTCCGCGTGCGCGGCGGTGCCGGAGAGGGCGACGAGGACGACGGCGAGGAGGATCGCGACCGCGACGAGGACGAGCAGCCGCGAGGCGCGACCGCGATCGACGGCACGGGTCGCGGTCATCGTGCGCGCCGGAGGGCCTCGGCGGTCTGCCGCCAGGTGTCGGGGGAGAGGATGGAGCCGCGGAGCGGGTCGTTGCGGTGCCGCACGCGACGACGGAGCTCCGGTGCCGGGGCGACCGCCGGCGGTGCGCTCGTGAGTGCGGCGGCGGCGAGGATGCGGTCGAACTCGGCGTCGTCGGCCGTGCGGGTGGCCGGCGGGTGCCCGACCTCTGAGTCCGCGGGCTCCGGCCGCAGGGGAAGGCGGTCGACCACGCTCACACCGTGCTCGGTGACCCCGAGCACGTAGCGGGCGTCGTCGGTCTGCACGACCACGAGCTGCGCCTTCGGACCGATGCCCTGCCGCCCGAGCACCGTGATCGCCTCGGCGTCGCGGCGCCGCGCCTGGGTCTTCGAGACCCGGCGCTGCAGGAACCAGAGCAGCCCGAGGACGGCGGCGAGCGACAGCCCGACCCGCAGCGCGAGCAGGAGGTCGTCCAGGGTCAGGCCTCGACGTTCTCGAGGATGCGGGTGATCCGCACCGCGTAGTCCTGATCGACGACGACGACCTCGCCGTGCGCGATCGTGCGGCCGTTGAGCTTGACGTCGGCGGGAGCGCCCGCGGAGCGATCGAGCTCGACGATGCGACCGGGCTCGAGGTCGAGCACGTCGCGGACGGCCATGCGGGTGCGGCCGATCTCCACCGTCAGCTCCATCTCGACACCCGCGATGCGGTGCAGGCGGCCGTCGGCCCCGGTCGGGCGCGCGGGGCGGTGGGTGATCCGCACGGCGAGGCGGCCGATGAGATAGCGGGGGCGGAGGTGTGTCGGGTGCGGCTGTCCACCACCGCCAGCGGCATCCCGCCAGGCGCGAGGGGGTGCAGGCGGCGGGCGGCCCCGGTCGGGCGCGAGGGGCGGGGGGTGATCCGCACGGGGAGGCGGCCGATGATCCGGTCGGTGTGGTCCACGAGGTCGAAGAGCTGGGTCGGCGGGTCGGCGAACACGGCCGAGGCGTCGCCGACCGCGGCCTCGCCGCGCAGGCCCGGACCGAGGGCGGTCGCCGCGGCCTCGAGCGCGTCCAGCAGCCGGTC